>JBJOQV010000218.1:0-4510 GCA_046049785.1 Pseudomonadota bacterium | reverse complement strand
CCCGATGCCAGCGCTTGATTCTCTTTTCTCTAGCAATCGCCTCAAGCATGGATTCATGCACTTCAAACCACATCAGCCGGTGCATTTTGTGTCGCTTGGTAAACCCTTCTACGAACCCGTTCTTATGCTGCCAAATTCGCTTCACTAAATCCGATGTCACGCCTGTGTACAAAGTGCCGTATCTTTCGCTGGCCAGGATATAAACGTAGGCATTGCTTTGCATGGGCAATTAGGCCCCGGCCTTCGCCGGGGCGACGATTTACTTCACCGCCGCCACCACCTTCTGCGCCGCCTCCGCCATGGTGTCGGCACTGATAATCGGCAGGCCGGAATCCTTCAGCATTTTCTTGCCCAACTCTTCGTTGGTGCCCTTCATGCGCACCACCAGCGGCACACTCAGGTTGGTGGCCTTGCACGCGGTGATAATGCCCTCTGCAATCGTGTCGCAGCGCATGATGCCGCCGAAAATATTCACCAAAATCGCTTTGACCTTGGGGTTCTTGAGCATGATCTTGAACGCTTCGGTCACTTTTTCTGCCGTTGCGCCGCCGCCTACGTCCAAAAAGTTGGCAGGTTCTGCGCCGAACAGCTTGATCGTGTCCATGGTGGCCATGGCCAGGCCCGCGCCGTTGACCAGGCAGCCGATGTTGCCGTCCAGGCTGATGTAGGCAAGGTCAAACTTGCTGGCTTCGATCTCGGCGGCGTCTTCTTCATCCAGATCGCGATACGCAACGATCTCGGGGTGGCGAAACAGCGCGTTGGCGTCAAAGTTGAACTTGGCGTCCAGCGCGATGATGTTGCCTTTGGAATCGCGATTCAGCGGATTGATTTCCACCAAAGACGCATCGGTTTCCATGTAGCAGGTGTAGAGCTTCTTGAACACGTCCACCGCTTGCGCAACCGAGTCGGCCGGGATGCCGATGCCAGCGGCGAGTTCTTTGCCCTGCGCATCCGTCAGACCGACGAGCGGATCGACAAAGGTCTTGATGATTTTTTCGGGGTGGCTGTGCGCCACTTCTTCAATGTCCATGCCGCCTTCGCTTGAGGCGATAAAGGCGACTTTCTGCGTGGCACGGTCGGTCACGACCGACACGTAATACTCTTGCTGAATGTCCGCGCCGTCTTCGATATACAGGCGCCGCACTTTCTGGCCGGCCGGGCCGGTTTGATGCGTCAAGCTGCATGCCCAAAATCTGGCCGGCGAGTTTTTTCACATCGTCCAGGCTCTTGGCCACTTTCACCCCGCCGCCCTTGCCGCGGCCACCCGCATGAATCTGCGCCTTCACAACCCACACCGGGCCGCCCAGCTCTTGCGCGGCTTTGACTGCCTCATCAACACTCATGGCCGGGATGCCGCGCTGCACCGGCACGCCAAATTTGCGCAGAACTTCTTTGCCTTGGTATTCGTGGATTTTCATGGGTAGGGTATGAGAAAGTTGAATTGCGAAGTGGCTGTGCGTAAAGCGCGCAGTCGTTTTGATTGGTTGGCGCGTAGTTTAACGGAGTGCTTGCTGCGGCGCGGCACGCGCCATCGCGGATTGCCGTATGAGGTAAGCAAAATTTCGCAAAATCGCAATGTGACTACGCAGTATTCATGCGGGTTTTGAGCCATTTTTGGCTGGAAAAGCTTATGGATATTGCGTGCCTCGATTTGGTTTTTCGCAGACTCTCGATTCAGAGCGCGGTGACCGCACGTGGAACTGCCCTCTACAGCGCCGCTTTTGCATTTGACTTGGCGGGGTTTCGGGCAAAAACTGTTTGAGCGCAGCGAGTTTTTTTGCCCGCCGCCAAGTCAAATGCAAAAGCGGGAAGCCGAAGGCCGCTGTAGTGGGCGCGCCTTTCTTTGCTTACTTTCTTTGGCAAGACAAAGAAAGTAAGTTGCCGCCGGGCAACCCCCGGTAATTTCACGACTTGTTCCCATACCACTTCGGATAAAACCGCTGCACCGCAGGGCCATCGCTCTTGAGCGCATGGCAGCGGTCAAGCTGGAACGGCCGCTGCGTTTGCGCGCCTCCATCGCCGTCTTTAGTGTCCAGCACCACACCGGCGTAGGCCTGGATGACGGCAGTGGGCAGCACGCTGCAGAGTTCCGTGATGTGTGTGCAGCCTTGCACGGCGCCTAGGCGTTGTTTCACGTTGCCGCGAAAGTTATCAAGCAGGTTCAAGCCAACGAGTTTTTGATAGGCCGGGCCAATCGTGTCGCAATAGCCGGGGTACGGCGTGGCGAGCGATTGCGCCTGCGCGGCAACGATGTTGAGCTTGAGATCCACCGTGAAGGTGAGCAGCATGTCATGCACCGGCTCGCCGGCCTTGCGCGGGCCGGTCGCAAGCTGGAAGTCGCGGTGCTTGATATCGCTGATGCGCGCTTCAAAGTCCCAGAGGCCATCGCTGCGCTCAAAGGCGTCAACTTGGATGCTGCGGGTGTGGTGTTTGCGGCGGGTGGGTAATGCAGGGGTCATGCGCAGAGTGTAGTGAATCATGCGCTAATAGCAGTGTATTGGGAAGCGAGCACGCAATATCCATGAACTTCTCCAGGCATTTTTGCTTGGAGAAGCCCATGGGTATTGCGTAGTACTCGCACGGGAACCCTTTAAATCCGTTCGCGTTGAGCCCTAGCCGAGAACCTTCTGCGCGCGCAACTGCGCAATCTGCGCGCCCGTGTAGCCCAGTTGCGCCAGCACCTCATCCGCATGCTCGCTCAAACGCGGCGGACTCATGCGCACCGCAGGGCGCTGGCCATCCAGCGTGAAGGGAAACAGCACGGTGTCAATCTGCTCGCCGGCGCGTTTGCCATCGGGCACGGTGATCGGCGCCAGGCTGCCTGCCGCGCGCAGTTGCGCATCGTCCAGCAGCTCATGCGGCTTTTTGATTGGCGCGAAGGGCAGGCCATGCTGCTCAAACAGCGCGGCCAGGTCGTCCGCGCTGCGCTGCGCAAGGCGTTCGCGCATGATGGGCATGAGCCAATCGCGCGCACGAACGCGGTCGTTGTTGGTTTGCAGCCGCGCATCGGCTTTGAGGTCGGCAAACCCGAGCGCATCGCAAAACACCGCGTACTGCGCGTCGCTCACCGCGGCCAAAAAGATTTGCGCGCCGTCCTTCACCGTGAATACGTCGTAGATCGACCAGGCCTGGATGCGGTTGGGCATTGGGTCGGGCGCGACGCCGGTCACCTGATACTGCAGCATGTGCTGCGCGACCAGAAAAATATTGTTTTCATACAGCGCCGACTGCACCTGCTGCCCGCGGCCGGTCTGTACGCGCTGCGCCAGTGCCGCCAGCACGCCGATCGCGCCAAACATGCCGCCCATGATGTCATTCACGCTAGACCCCGCGCGCAGCGGATCGCCCGGCCGCCCCGTCATGTACGCCAGGCCACCCATCATCTGCACCACTTCATCCAGCGCGGTGCGATGTTCATACGGGCCGGGCAAAAATCCCTTCAGGCTCACGTAGATCAGGCGCGGGTTGAGCGTTTTCAGGTCGTCATAAGCGAGGCCGAGTTTTTCCAGCGTGCCGGGCTTGAAGTTTTCCACCACGACATCCGCTGTGCCGATGAGCTTGAGCAGCGCTTCTTTGCCCGCCGGGTGCTTGAAGTCCAGCGCGATGGATTTTTTATTGCGATTGAACAGCGAGAAAAACCCCGCGCCCGAGCCGAGCAAATTGCGCGTGTGCTCCCCGCCGATGGGCTCCACCTTGATCGATTCAGCACCCAAATCGGCCAGCACCATGCCGCACGTGGGGCCCATGACCATGTGCGTGAACTCGATCACGCGCAGGCCGGTGAGGGGGAGGAGTTGGGGGTTGAAGCTATCTGACATGCTGCGATGTTAAAGGCAGGCAGCAGCGCGGCGTTGCTGCGTTTTGCAAGCTTCAGAAGGCTCTGCGCAATATCCATGCGCTTTTTCAGCCACTTTTGCTTGAAAAAGCTCATGGATATTGCGTAGAGCATGTTGCATCTGTGCGGGGTTTGCATGTGCGTCGCCCTGCACCTGAGATCAATCCTCCGCCCCCTTCACCACTTTCATCACCACGCCGGTTGCAAACCCGCGCTGAATCAAAAACCGCGCTTGCTTAGCCGCTTCTTCGTGCGAGCCAGCCGCCTGGCCGAACTTGCGGCGCCAGACTTCCTGGCAGCGGGCCAGTTCGGTGTCTTTGAGTTTGTCGCGCGCGCTTTCCAGATCTGCGCCAACCACCCCTTGCGCTTTGAGCTCCTGCGCCACGCGCGCGGCACCAAACTTTGCGCCGCGCCGGTGCATCACGCTGGCGGCGTAACGCGCGTCGGACAGCATGCCTTTGGCAGCGAGTTTGTCGATCACGGCAGCAACTTCATCCGCACTCTGGGCAAACGCGGCCAGCTTGCGGGTGAGTTCTACGGTGCTGTGCTCGCGCCGTGACAGATAGCCGACGGCGCGCGCCATCAGGCTGACGGTCTTGGCGGGCTTGCCAGGGGTGTTGTCAGAACGGGGATCAAACGGCGCATCCACGTCGTCAAGCGCGGGGGCTGATCGCT
>JBJOQV010000217.1:0-2640 GCA_046049785.1 Pseudomonadota bacterium | reverse complement strand
TGCTTGCACAGCGTGGCAATCACATCGTCGGCCTCCACACCCTCGATCATGATCACCGGCCAGCCCAGCGCCTTGACGGCCTGGTGAATCGGCTCGATCTGGCGCACCAGGTCTTCTGGCATGGGCGCGCGCTGCTCTTTGTATGCCGGATAGATATCGTCACGGAAGGTTTTGCCTTTGGCATCAAACACACAGGCCAGATGGCTGGCGTTGTAGTCCGCCCGCAGCTTTTTCATCATGTTGATCATGCCGTACAGCGCGCCCGTGGGCTCACCGGCCTTGTTACGCAGGTCTGGCAGCGCGTGAAAGGCCCGGTACAGGTAGCTTGAGCCATCAACCAATAAGAGAGTTTTATCCATGGTGTAGATATTAGAACGGTTGCTAAGACGGCCTTTCTGGCAAGCATGTGCAGGTATAGCAGCACACCGGTTTGATTGCATGCAACCCAAAACGTCCTGCATATGAGTGATCGCACCGAACTTTGTGCGCGACCCACCCTCAAAGCCGTAGTTCGTTGAGTGCCCTGCTCAACCGCCTATCCCTTGAATGCATTACACCAAGGAGCTGAGCATTGAAAACATCGCTCGCGGATTGCAGCGTTCAGCGCACGCCCCTCTTCCGCACGACTGCGCTATTGATCTGTGGTTTGCTCGGTGCCTGCAGCTCCGGCCCCGATGCACCCGCGCGCGGCGTGAACCCAATGTCTGATGAAGCCTATGTCAGCAGCGTAATGGCGAGCATTCGCTTCCCGTATGCAGACATGGCCAGCGCAATTGATGCCAAGCTCGCAAAGAACACGGCGGGCAGCGCCAGCTTTGCCGGATGCGATGCAGTGCAGCCCACGCGATGCGCTAATGTCAGCGGCAACATCAGCCTGCAGCGTACGCAAGACATTACGATTGCCAAGAGCGCGGAGAAAGACAGCTTTAGCGTCACGGTGCCTGTGCAGGTCAAGGGTGGCCTAACCACCAGCAGTTCTGCGGCGCCCGCGAGTTTTGATTTTGGCGCTGCAATCAAGCTGACGGTGGCCGCCAATATCACCGCTGACTGGTGCCCGGTGCTGGGCATGAATAGCACCGTCTCGTGGCAGCAAGAACCGCGCGTGGCGGTGCAGCCGGATTTGAATGTGGTGCTGTCGCCTGGGCAGTTTGCGGTGTTTCAAGAAGTCACGGCACTGATCACCGGCGCGGTCCAGGACAGAATCAACTGCGATCAGATCCGCGCCAATGCACAGAACATCTGGGCCAAGCGCAGCGTTGAAGTGCAGCTACCCGAATTGGGTGCGATGCACCTGCGCGTAGCGCCCGAGAACATGACACTAAACGAATTTATTGTGAACGATGAGGCGCTGGACTTTTCATTTGCCATGCGCGGCAAGCTGGACTTGACCAAAACCGCCCAGCCCAAGGAAACCCGCGCGCTGCCGGCGCTTGAACGCCAGACGGTCGCCTCCGCCGAAACGCTGGCCGTCAAGCTGCCGGTACTGATCGACTATGCCACCATCAGCGAGGCCGTGTCTGCCGAGTTAAAGGATAAGCGCACCGTCAGTGTGGACATTGAGATTGGCACCGCAGACATTGAGCTGAAAGATGTCTCCAGCTACCCGTCGTTTGACGACGTGGTGATTGAAGTCAGGTTCCACGCCAACATGCCCGGAGCGCTGCCCAACACCAACGGCAGCCTGTATATCTCGGCCACGCCCAGGCTGTCGGCCGATGGCAAAGTGATGCGGCTTGAAAACGTGCGCACGGTTACATCGCTAAGCAAAGACATTTACAGCAGCCTGAACCTTGGGCTTTCGCGCTCGGTCAAAAAGCGTATCGAGAAGAAATTGACCTTCGACGTCACCAAGCAAATCACCAAGATCCGCGACTCCATCAGCGCCGAGCTAGAGCGGCAACAGGACGGCCTGGCGATTCAGGCCAAAGTGGACGACCTATCGATGGGACTGATTAAGACCTCACCCCGAGAGGCCGGGCTGCTCGTTGTGTCGCAGTTTCGTGCAGCCCAGCCCAAGACATAGGTGCGCGTCACCGGCAGGGGTATTTCATCGCTACACTGTGCGGCCCAATTGGAAGATCATCGGCTGCACCGCATGGACACTAAACCTCTCAAATCTCTGCCGCCCAAACTGCGCGCCATCGACGATGCCGAGCGCGCCACCATGCGCAAGGCGCGCGAAAGCTGGCACCTGTTTGGCATTCTGGCCGAATTTGTCGAAAGCGCTGAAGCGCTGGCCGAGGTGCGGCCCGCGGTATCCATCTTTGGCTCGGCGCGCACCAAGCCGGACCACCCGTATTACAAGCTGACGGTTGATACCGCGCGCCTGCTCTCAGACGCCGGCTTTGCCGTAATCAGCGGCGGCGGCCCCGGCATTATGGAAGCAGCCAACATCGGCGCGCATGCCGGCGCATCGCCCGCGGTGGGGCTGAACATCGAGTTGCCACACGAGCAGCATGGCAACCCTTATCAGGACATCAGCCTGAAGTTTCGCCACTTTTTTGCGCGCAAGGTCGCGTTTGTCAAATACGCCAACGCCTTTGTAATGATGCCCGGCGGCTTTGGCACGCTGGACGAATTCACTGAAGTACTCACGTTGATCCAGACCAATAAAAGCCGCGACATGCCGGTGATTTTGGT
>JBJOQV010000216.1:0-4422 GCA_046049785.1 Pseudomonadota bacterium | reverse complement strand
CCATCTCAGTGAACTTTCCGTCGGTCAGGCCCAGCGTCAATTCCACCGGTTGCGCGGCACCATCCGGGGTCAGGCGCCAAACCGTTTTCTGCGGGGCGGACTGAGCGGCTGCTGCTGCTTTTTCGCCTGGGGCACGCGGCGGTTCATAGCGCAGCGCGGCGTTGGGGATCTTGACCACTTGCGCGCGCTCACCCACCGTCACGCGCACATAGCCGGTCATTCCTGGGCGCAATTCCAATGTGTCGTTGCGCGCGCGGATCACCACGGTGTAGGTCACCACGTTTTGCTGCACGGTGTAGTTATTGCGGATCTGAAAAACCGCTCCAGAAAAGCTGCGTCCCGGAAACGCATCTACAGTGAATTCAACCGTCTGCGCCTCTTTCATCGAGCCGATGTCAGCCTCAGAAACATTGGCTTCAATCTGCATCTCGCGCAGGTCTTGCGCTATTCGAAACAGCACGGGCGTGTTAAAACTCGCCGCAACAGTTTGCCCCACGGATACTTCGCGCGCAGTCACGATGCCCGCAACAGGCGAGCGGATCAGCGCGTTGCGCCGTGAGGTTGCGGAGCGGCTCACCGCGGCTGTTTGTTGATCCACCGCGGCCTGCGCCGTTTTCACCGTGCTTTGCGCGTCATCGACCTCGGCGCGCGAGATGAAGCCTTTTTCAAACAAGTCACGATTGCGCGCTAAGCGCGTATTCGCTTGATCCCGCGACGCTAGCGCGCTGCGCAGCAATGCATTTGCTTGCGAAAGTTCTGCATCCAATGTTGCAGGATCAATCTCGGCAAGCAACTGACCGACTTTCACTGGCGCGTTAAAGTCTGCATGGATGGCTTTGATCGTGCCGGAGACTTGTGTGCCGACTTGCACCTGATTGACCGGATTCAATGGACCGCTTGCACTGACGATGCGTGTAATGGAACCGAGATCTGCCGTCTGCGTCATGTACTTCGCCTGAGCGGTTTTGCCGGCGGACTTGTTACTGATATAGCGCATGCCGGAAAAGCCGGCGATGCCAATCGCGGTGATCACGCCGGCGATAACAAGAAGTTTTTTATATTTCATGTGCATTCAACGATGAGGGGCCGGCACTGCCGGTAAGGCGCTTGTCGCGATGAAAGACTCATGAAGCACACCGCGCGCCTGCGCCAGCCTTGCCGCCGTACGCAGCAACTTTTGCTGCGCGGTGGAAAGCTGCCGCGTGCGCGTAGCGACATCGCTTTGTGCGGTCAGAAGCTCGTTAATTGTTCCCAAGCCGACCTCAAAGCGCGCACGCTGCGCTTGTTCGGCCAGTACGGCAGCTTCCAATGCGACTTTGCTGGAATCGAGATCGGCGCGGGCGCTATCCCAATCAGAGCGGCCGCTTCCTAGCGTTTCGCTCAACTGCCGTTGAACGCTCGCAAGCAGCGCCCGTTCGCCATCAACCATCGCCTTCGCTTGACCGGCCCGCGCTTTGCGTGCACCACCATCGCTCAACGGGACCGTCAAGGTCAGGCCCACTTCGGAGCTAAGACGGTTTGTAGTGACGGTTGTTGGGGTCGCGGCGTTGCCGCGGCTCCATGACGGGCCTGCTTGTGCAGATATATTGACGGTAGAGCCGCCCTCGGCTTTGGTGGCTTCATAAGCGGCTTGCGCCGCGGTCACGCGTTGCTGCTGGGCAGACAGTTGCGGGTGATTGGCCAGCGCGTCGTTGGCGCCTGTGCCGGCCCAGGCGGAAATGAGGCTAGTTTGTGTTGCAGGCTCAAGTACCGCCAGTGTCTGCACATCAAGCTCAAGCCGCTGCGCCAGGGTGCGAAGTTTTTGCCGTGCACTGATTTGCCCGACCAACAGATCGCGGTCGGCTTGCGCCGCTGCGGACTGAGCGCTAAGAACATCTACGCGGGTGCCCGTGCCGGCTTGCAGCCGCCCCTGCGCACTTGCGAGGCTTGCTTTTGCCGATGCAAGCGCAGTGTTTGCCGCTTCGGCGGCCGATAGCGCATCCAGGGCATCAGCCCAGAGCGTTACAAAGTCCAGTACAACCGTTTGTGTTTGTGCGGTGAGGTCCTGCTTGGCTGCTTCCAGCTCCTGCGTGCGTTGATTGAGTCGCTCGCGGCGGGCGCCACCGTCGAGCCAAAGATACTGAAGGTTGAGTGAAGCCGAAACGCTGGTTGTATTGGTGCTGCGGCCATCTTCGCGCTGCGCATTCGCACTTGCAGGCACAACTGCCTGCAAAGTTGGCCGGTTCGCGGCCTGTTGCTCTTGCATGACAGCTTCAGCGCGGGCGACGATGGCGCGGGATTGTTCGATATTCGGGTCAAGACACAGCGCGCGGCCGATCGCACTTTTGAGCTGCAAAGATCCGGGCGGCACCATCGGACAACGGCTCGCATCGGCGCGGGTGATGTTCGACGCAAGCAGCACTGGAGCGAGTGCGAGGCCAAGCATTACTTTTGTTGAAGTCAGCATTAAACGCAAATCTTGAATTGTTATGGGCACAAACTTAAGAACCAGAAAATCTGCTACATACCAACCAGAGGCAGCGTTTGTTGGTCGAGCAGCTTGCGGTCGGCTTCGGTCACGTTCTCATAAAGACGTTGCGTGCTGATCTGAAGGTCCTCAAGCGCTGCGTAGCGGTTGCTGGATTCCGCAACTGATGCCTTTAGTCTTCCAATCAGACCCGCGGAGATCGCTCTAGGCTCGGTCCGCCGTTTCAACTCGTCGGCCGCATAGGCGCTGAACTTGGCCGCGAAATCATCAAAATTAGACTTGTTATCGGCCGTGAGCGTGAGTTGCTTGCGAAGCTCTTCCAGCTGCTTGTTGATGCGTTCTAGCTGAAATTCCGGCGACTGAATTTTTGTCGGTTCAGGTTTGCACGGCGGAGCCTGCATTGATTGACCAGCGCCAGCACCTCCAGGTGGCCGTCCACCCATCTGGGCGAACCCTTGGTTTCCAATCAAGAGGCTGCTACTCGCAATACCGGCAAATAGAACACGGCGCGCTTTCCCGAGATGCATATAGAGGGGCTGAACGGCGCTATTTCGCACAATCACCGGTATGCCGTGCGGTGACCGTCCGCTGAATATTGATGTCGCCCATGAACGACTTGCCACCGAGTTTCTCACTCAGTGAGAAATTTGTCGCGGTCCAACTGGCCTGACCACTGCCGTTGAGCGTCATAGGTCCACCCTTGCAGCTCGCGTTCCAAGACGATGCACCCGCTTGCTGCCCGGTAGACTCAAACTTGCATTCCGGGCTAGGTCCTTTTGATCCTTCTGTGGCCGCCTTCCTGAATGCGGTCTCGACCCCGTCTTGGAAAGATGATGCTGTCAAGCAGACGCTGCGCGTAACAGGTTCACCGCCGCCGCGCGGCATGCCAGTGGCGGAGGAAGATACTTCCCATTGACCTGCCGCAGGCACTGCGTTTTCCTGGGCATGCGCGCTAAGACTTGTAACCGCCACGATCAATAAAACCTTCTGAATCAAGCCGATGCTTGGGCGGCAATCGGCTTTTGCACCAATGCTGATTGCCTGATCGATGTTGTGATGAATATTCATTAGAGAGCCTCAGTAATGGTCAGCACGCGCTGCGCATCGTCACCGAATAGATTGGCGATATAGCTCTTGCCCGTTTCCAATTCATAAGAACCGAAGTCGACTGTCTTTGTTACCCCGCCGAGGGTGAACGATCCGGAGAACACGTAGGTTGCCGGGGTGTACTCGCGTGCCGAGGTGACGGTGGATGGCGCTATGCTCGGAAAGTCTGTGCGGAAATTGATGGCAAGCGCTGCAACGGCGCCATCTCGCACCGCATTGGTCGCCCTGAGCTTCACGTATCCTGCCCGCGCACGCGTATTCAGGTCTTGGGTAATTGTGCCGGTGACTGCGCCGGCGGTGCCTCGCACAATCAAGGTGTGGTCTCGTCCGGCGGACATATCGCCGCTCAAGTTGGCCAAGATTGTTGTGCCCGACTGGGCAATGACGCTGAACTGGCGGGTTCCTGCGCCGAGCACCTGATAGCTGGACGCGGCGTTCGCCGGAATGCCGCTGAACAGGCTGCTGCCGTCCACGGTGACCCCAATGCGCTCGCTTGAATCGGTGCCGTTCACGATGCGGATTCTGGCCAAGGTGTTGGCAATCACTTGCGACCGGCCGGGGTTGTCTTTGCCAAATAGCGCAAAGCATCCCACAAGCTCGCCACTACCCTTGGAGTAAAGCAAGAGCGTAACAACATGGCGAGACGAAAAATCAAAGGCACTGCCGGAGTCGTAAACCAGATCGCGCGTACCGGCGCGTGTGACCCGTATTCTCAAGCCACCTGACGACCGTTCTGCAAATCCGGACGTGCCATTTACACCGATATTGCCAATTGTCGCTGCCACACTGTTGATGTCAACGCTTGCTGCGGTAAGAAAGAGATCATAAGCTTGACCGTTAGCGACCAA
>JBJOQV010000215.1:0-3192 GCA_046049785.1 Pseudomonadota bacterium | reverse complement strand
GCTGCGCGCGCGTCACTGCCGAGGCAACGACGGCGCGTTCGAAAGGCATGCCCTCGCGCACCTGCAGGTTGATGAAGTCCACGAGCAGGATCGAGTTGCGCACGATGATGCCGGCCAGCGCGATCATGCCGATCATGGATGTCGCCGTGAACTGCGCACCAAACAGCGCGTGGCCCGGCATAACGCCGATGATGGTGAGCGGGATCGGCGCCATGATGATCAGCGGTGTGAGGTAGCTGCGAAACTGCGCCACCACCAGCAGATAGATCAGCACCAGGCCCACGGCGTACGCGGCGCCCATATCGCGGAAGGTTTCATAGGTAATTTGCGATTCGCCGTCCCACTTGATGGCGTATTGCCGGTACGGGTCGGTGGGCTGGCTGATAAACGTCTCTCCCAGCGTGCCGCCTTCAGGTAGCGCCATGCCGGCAAGCTTTTTGCGAATATCAAACAGGCCATACAGCGGGCTGTCGGTGCGGCCCGCGACATCGCCCACCACATACACCACCGGCAGCAAGTCCTTGTGATATACGGGCTGCTCAACTGTGCTTTGCGTAACCTGCACCAGGTCAACCAGCGGTATGAGCGCGCCGCTGGCTGAGCGCACCGTCAGTTGCAGCAGATCGGGCAGCCGCGCCTGCCGCTGCGGTTCAAGCGAGATACGCACGGGCACGGCGTACTTGGCCTGCTCGTCATGCAAAAACGTGACGTTCTCGCCCGACAAGCCGGCTTGCAAGGTTTGAGCAATCGCGCTTTGTGACACGCCCAGTTGCGCGGCTTTTTGTGCAAGCACACTGAGCACGAGCTTCGGTGCCGGCTCAATCACGTTGCTGTCAACATCCACCACGTCAGGTGTTTGCGTAAACGCTGCTTCAATCCGCTTGGCCACGGACAGGCGGCCCTTGGCATCTGGCCCATACACCTCCGCGACGATCGGTGCCAGCACCGGCGGGCCGGGCGGCACCTCAACCACCTTGACCTTGGCGCCATGCGCAGCCGCGATTTTTTGCAGCGTCGGGCGCACGGCTGCAGCAATTTGATGACTCTTGCGATCGCGGTGAGCCTTGTCCACCAGATTCACCTGAATGTCGCCCAGCTCCGGCGCAGCGCGCAAATAGTATTGGCGTACGAGTCCATTGAAATTGATCGGTGCGGCCGCTCCGGCATACGCCTGGTAGTCAGTCACCTCCGGCATGCTGGCAAGGTGGGCACTCATGTCGCGCAGTACCGCGGCGGTGCGCTCTACCGGACTGCCTTCGGGCAAGTCCACTACCACCTGAAACTCGGACTTGTTGTCAAACGGCAGCATCTTCAGCACCACCAGTTGCACAACCGCCAGCAGCAGCGAAACGACAATCATCAGGCCCACGCTCGCCCACAGCACGCGGCGATTGCGTTTGCCACGCTTTTCATCCACAAACGGAGTGAGTACACGTTCAAAAAACCGCTGCAGCTGCGCCCCGAATCTGCCGTGTCCGTCGTTTGGCGCATGCGCACTGCCATACTGCGCCATCCATTTGTTGGCTAACCATGGCGTGACGACAAAGGCCACCGCAAGCGAAATCAGCATGCCCATGCTGCTGTTGATCGGGATCGGGCTCATGTACGGACCCATCAATCCGCTGACAAAGGCCATGGGCAGCAGCGCCGCGATCACGGTGAAAGTCGCCAGGATCGTGGGGCCGCCCACCTCATCGACCGCGCCTGGAATCAGTTGCCATAGCGGTTTATGTGGCTCCAGCATGTGGTGGCGATGAATGTTCTCGACCACCACAATCGCATCATCCACCAAGATGCCGATTGAAAAGATCAGCGCGAACAATGAAACACGGTTGAGCGTGAACCCCCACGCCCAGGAGGCAAACAAAGTGGCCGCCAACGTAAGAATGACTGCCGCGCCGACGATGGCCGCCTCGCGCCGGCCCAGTGCAATCCAGACCAGTGCAATCACGCTGGCGGTGGCAAACAGCAGCTTCTGGATCAGTTTCTTGGCTTTCTCATCCGCGGTGGCGCCGTAGTTGCGGGTGATTGAAACCTCTATCTGCTCCGCGAGCACGGTATTGCGCAGCTCCTGCAGCCGCTGCTCCAGCGCTTGTGTGACGCCCACCGCATTCTCGCCGGGTTTTTTGGTGATCTGAATCGTGACGGCGGCATATTCCTGGGCTGGGACGTTGGTGCCTTGGGTTTGCCCGTGACCCACGCCATGCCAGACATAGTGCGATGCAGTGGGCGCGCCAAGTTCGATCCGCGCAATATCCTGCAAATACACCGGCTTGCCGCCTGCAACGCCTACAACTACGTCGGCTACCTCGCGCGCATTGGCAAGGAAGGTGCCAGTCTGCACACTGATGCGGCGATTGTTCTCCGCCAGCTCGCCCGCGGTGCTCGCCGCATTGCGGCCCTGCAACTGATTGCGGATATGCTCTACAGAAATACCGGCATTGCGCATCTGCTGCGCGTCCAGCCAGACATTGACAGTCTGCCCAGGCCCGCCGATGGTGCTGACCTCGCGCGTGCCGGCCACCCGCTTAAGTTCAACTTCCATAGTGTGTGCAACGCGCTCAAGATCGAAAGCGCTGATCGCGGATGACTTGCTCCACAAGGTCAGCGCCATGATCGGCACATCATCGATGCCCTTGGGCTTGATGATCGGTTCCAGCACCCCAAGCCCAGCGGGCAGCCAGTCGCGGTTGGAGTTGATGGTGTCATACAGCCGCACAAGCGCTTCTGTGCGCGGCACGCCCACTTTGAATTGCACAGTCAGAATTGCCAAGCCGGGCCGCGACTGCGAGTACACGTGCTCGATGCCGGCGATCTGCGCGAGCACCTGCTCAGCCGGCGTAGCCACCAGATACTCAACATCCTTGACCGATGCACCCGGAAACGGGATCAGCACATTGGCCATGGTCACATTGATCTGCGGCTCTTCTTCACGCGGCGTCACCATGACGGCGAAGATGCCCAGCAGCATGGCCACCAGTGCGATCAGTGGCGTGAGCTGGTTGCGCTGAAACAGCGCAACCAATCGGCCGGAAAAGCCGAGTGGCGCTTCGCCGCCACTGGCCGGCTTGTTCACATCGCTCATGGCTTGACCGCTGATGTGGTGCGCGCCGCTACCGGCGGCGCAGCCATGCCGGCTCGCACCGGATCGCGCGCGATCTGCTCCCCAGGATTCAGTCCGGAGAGCACTTC
>JBJOQV010000214.1:0-10311 GCA_046049785.1 Pseudomonadota bacterium | reverse complement strand
AGGCGCACGCCGGAGTTTTTATCTTTGGCACGCTCCATGAACTCGCCTACCTTGGCAATGCCACCGTTGGCCTGCAAGTCTTCCAGCATGTTCAAGCAGGCTTCGTTGGCACCGCCGTGCGCCGGCCCCCACAGGCAAGCCACGCCTGCAGCAATCGCAGCAAATGGATTGGTGCCCGATGAGCCGCACAAGCGCACCGTGGAGGTGGACGCATTCTGTTCGTGATCCGCATGCAGAATAAAAATACGGTCCAGCGCGCGCACCAGCACGGGGTTGGGTTTGTATTCCTCGGCCGGCACCGCAAACATCATGCGCATGAAGTTAGCGGTGTAGGACAGGTCATTGCGCGGATACACCATTGGCTGGCCGACGGTGTATTTGTAGGTCATGGCCACGAGCGTGGGCAGTTTGGCGATCAGGCGGATCGCAGAAATTTCACGCTGCTTCAGATCGTTGATGTCGAGGCCGTCGTTATAGAAGGCACTCATCGCGCCAATCAAACCGGTCAGCACCGCCATCGGATGCGCGTCGCGGCGAAAACCGCGCAAGAAAAACTGCATCTGCTCGTGCACCATCGTGTGTTTGGTCACGCGATCGACAAAATCGGCACGCTGCGCTTCATTAGGCAACTCGCCGTTGAGAATCAGGTAGCAGGTTTCAAGATAGTCACAGTTGGTCGCGAGCTGCTCGATCGGGTAGCCACGGTATTGCAACTCGCCTTTGTCGCCGTCAATGTAGGTGATCTTGGACTGGCAAGCCGCGGTGGACATGAACCCAGGGTCGTAGGTGAACTTGCCGGTCGAGCCATAGAGCTTACGAATATCGATCACATCCGGCCCGACCGTACCTTTGTAGATCGGCAGTTCAACCGAGGGCGAACCGTCCGAAAAGGAAAGAGTCGCTTTTGTATCAGACGGCGTCATGAGGCTTCCTTGTTGTTTATAGGGGGCAAATAGGGTCGGCATGGTGGTTCTCTACACTCTTCGCAGCTGATTGAGCACGCGCAGCGCATGCGCATTTTCCGGCAAGGGTTCAAGTTCGGTGCGAGCCAAAATCAAGTCCATCAATTCATTGTCCGTCAATTCCAGCAGCTCAGTTAAACCTTCAGCGTCCTGCGGTGTCAACGTTGCGCCATGCTTGGTGAAAAAACGTTCCAGCACCAAGTCATTTTCCAGCAGACCGCGGCGTGCGTGCCACTTCAACCTGCCCAACTCAGCTTGGTTTAGCGTTGAGCGTTGAGCGTCTAGCGTATTGGAATGCGGACGCTGGCTGCTTGCCGCTGGACGCTCAACCGATTCCATCACACTGCCCTTCTCACCATCAGCTCTTTGATCTTGCCAATCGCGCGCGTGGGATTCAGCCCTTTCGGGCACACATCAACGCAATTCATGATGGTGTGGCAGCGGAACAGGCGATAGGGGTCTTCAAGATTGTCCAGCCGCTCGGCGGTCGCTTGATCGCGGCTATCCGCAATAAAGCGGTAGGCCTGCAGCAAACCGGCAGGGCCGACGAATTTGTCCGGGTTCCACCAGAAACTCGGGCAGCTTGTGGAGCAGCAGGCGCACAGAATGCATTCGTACAAACCATCCAGCTCTTCACGTTCCTGCGGGGTTTGCAGGCGCTCTTTTTCGGGCGGAATCGTGTCGTTGATCAGGTACGGTTTGATCGAGTGGTATTGCTTGAAGAACTGCGTCATGTCCACGATCAAGTCGCGGATCACCGGTAAACCAGGCAGCGGCTTGAGTACAACCGGCTCTTTCAATTCACGCAGATTGGTGATGCACGCCAAGCCGTTCTTGCCGTTGATATTCATCGCGTCAGAACCGCACACACCTTCGCGGCACGAGCGGCGCAGCGACAGGCTGTCGTCCACCGTCTGCTTGATGCGCATGAGCGCATCAAGCAGCATTTTGTCGGTGGGCTCGAGCGTGACTTCGATATCTTGCATGCGCGGTGCGTCGCCGCTGTCCGGGTCATAGCGGTAGATGCGAAACTTCATCACTCGCTTGCCAGCGGCTGCGCTGCCGACCGCCTGCAGTTCTGTTGAATCGTTAGCGCTCATGTCAATACTTCCTTAGAACGTACGTTAAAAAGTGCGCTTCTTTGGCTGGAAGGTTTCCACCGTCAGCGGCTTCATGTTCACCGGTTTGTAGTCCAGCCGGTTGCCTTCGCTGTACCAGAGCGTGTGCTTGATCCACTGCGCATCATCACGCTCAGGGAAGTCACTGTGCGCATGCGCGCCGCGGCTTTCCGTGCGCGCTTCTGCGGACACAATTGTGGCCTTGGCAGTTTCCACCAAGTTATCCAATTCCAACGCTTCTACCCGCGCGGTGTTGAACACCTTGGATTTATCACCAAGGTAAATGTTCTGCGCAGCCTGCGCCAGTTCACTAATTTTGACTACGCCTTCGGCCAGCAGCTTGCTGGTGCGGAACACACCACAGTGCTTTTGCATCGCGTCGCGGATATTCTGCGCGACAACCTGGCTGTTTTCACCCGATGTTGATGCATCGAGCTTGGCGAGCCGGCTCATAGACTTGTCGGATGCATCCGCTGGCAAATCTTTGTATTCCTTGGCGACCTTGCCGGTCTTGAACTGTTCAACGATATGGTTGCCCGCTGCGCGGCCAAACACCACCAAATCAAGCAGCGAATTCGTGCCTAAACGATTTGCGCCATGCACACTCACGCACGCGCACTCGCCTACCGCATACAGACCATTCACGATTGAGTTCGCATTACCGTGTTTGGGCGCAACTACTTGACCGTAGAAGTTGGTAGGAATGCCGCCCATTTGGTAATGGATCGTCGGCACCACCGGAATCGGTTCTTTGATCGGATCAACGTTGGCAAACTTGATCGCAATTTCGCGGATGCTGGGCAGCCGCTTCATAATGGTTTCTGCGCCAATATGGCTCAAATCCAGCAGCACGTAGTCACCATTGGGGCCGCAGCCGCGGCCTTCTTTGATTTCCTGGTCCATTGAGCGCGACACAAAATCGCGCGGCGCGAGATCCTTGAGCGTGGGCGCGTAGCGCTCCATGAAGCGCTCGCCGTCTTTATTGCGCAAAACGCCGCCCTCGCCCCGCACGCCTTCGGTAATCAACACGCCGGCACCGGCCACGCCGGTGGGGTGAAACTGCCAAAACTCCATGTCTTCCAGCGGTATGCCGGCGCGCGCCGCCATGCCCATTCCATCACCCGTATTGATAAAGGCGTTGGTGGAAGCCGCCCAGATCCGCCCCGCGCCGCCGGTGGCGAACACGGTGATCTTGGCCTCGAGAATCATCACCTCGCCAGTTTCCATTTCATAGGCCACCACGCCGACGCAATCGCCGTCTGCATCGCGGATGATGTCCAGCGCCATCCATTCCACAAAAAACTGCGTGCGCGCCGCGACGTTGCGTTGATACAGCGTGTGCAAGAGCGCATGACCGGTGCGGTCCGCGGCCGCGCACGCGCGTGCGACTGGCTTCTCGCCAAAGTTGGCTGAATGACCGCCGAAGGGGCGCTGGTAAATCGTGCCATCGGGGTTGCGGTCAAACGGCATACCAAAGTGCTCAAGCTCGTAAACGACCTTGGGCGCCTCACGGCACATGAACTCGATGGCGTCCTGGTCGCCCAGATAGTCCGAGCCTTTGACGGTATCGAACATGTGCCAGTACCAATTGTCCTCGCTCATATTGCCCAGCGATGCACCAATACCGCCCTGCGCCGCAACCGTATGCGAACGGGTAGGAAATACCTTGGACAGCACGGCCACATTCAAACCCGCATTGGCCAGCTGCAGCGATGCGCGCATGCCCGCGCCGCCCGCGCCGATGATCACAGCGTCAAAGCGGCGGCGTGGCAGAGAAGTTTTTACGGCAGTCATTTCTTACACTCTCCAGAGAATCTGCACCGCGTACCCCAGGCAGCCCACCAGCCAGAGAATGGTGAGCGCCTGCAGCCCCAAGCGGATTCCGGTGGGCTTCACATAATCCATCCAAATATCGCGCATGCCTACCCATACATGCCAAGTCAGCGACACGATGGTGACAAAGGTGAGAATCTTCATCCACTGATTGGCGAACAGCCCGGCCCAGGCCGCGTAACCAGTGCCTTTGCTGGCCAGAAACGCCACCAGCAGCACGATTGTGAACACCGCCATCACCACTGCTGTGATGCGCTGGCTGAGCCAATCCTTAAAGCCGTAGTGCGCTCCGACTACCAGGCGCTTGCCGCCGATATTGTTTGCGCCGCTCATCAAAACGCTCCAAACAGTTTCAGCGCAACGAGCAGCGTCAGCGGCAGGCTGATGGCAAACACCGCAATCGCCGTGTTTTTGCCCTGCTCTTTCTCAATGCCCATGTGCATGTCCATGAACAAATGCCGAATCCCTGCCACAAAGTGATGCAGATAAGCCCAGGCCAGCGCCAGGCAGATCAGCTTGACCCACCACTGCGACATGAAGCCGACAAACTTGCCGTAGGAAATTTCGCTCGTCAGGCTGCGCTCAAACAAAAACAGTGCAAAGGGCAGCAGCAAAAACATCAGCGCGCCGCTGACGCGATGCAAAATTGAAATCCAGCCCGCCAGCGGTAGACGGTAGGTGGTCAGGTCTGTGAAGGCGTTGATATTCCGATAGACCGGGCGTGGTTTGGCGGAGATGGTCATTTTTGCGGGGTGTCCCTCAACAACGTGATGTGATTATTTTTGTGCAGTACGGCATTTTGGTTGATTTTGGCCGCTACCTCAAATCATGGCGTCAAATCAGCTCGTTCAGATAGTGAAAATGCTCTGTTTGGTACCAGCCGCGGCGCAATTCCACCGGTTTGTCCGAGTAAGTGAACGACAAGCGCTCGACAAAGAGTACTGCTGCGCCGGGTTTAACGGCCAAAGCGGCGGCAACTTCTGCGTCGGCACAGACTGCTTTGAGCTTTTCCTGCGCGCGGATCATGCGTACGCCGAACTCCGTTTCAAACAGCGCATACATCGGCCCTTTGTAGTCGGTCACGCGCTCGGCTGACAGGCCTTTGAAGAGCTGCCCCGGCAGCCAGATTTCATCCAGCACCAGCGGCGCGCCGTCGGCACTGAGCACGCGGCGTACGGCGGCGGCGGTATCGCCGGCTTTCAATTCAAGTTGACGTGCGATGTCGGCCGGTGCTCGCATCCGCTTGCAGTCCAGCACGCGGCTTTCCAGTGGGTGCGGTTCACCGGCATCGGGCCGCAGCCGCAAAAACCGAAAATGCGCGCGCGCTTCCTGGTGAGTGGCCACAAACGTGCCTTTGCCTTGGCGGCGGATCAGCAAATGCTCCGCCGCCAGCTCATCAATGGCTTTGCGCACGGTGCCTTGGCTGACCTTAAAGCGCGCTGCCAACTCGATTTCAGACGGAATCAATTCCCCCGGCTTCCACGCGCCGGTTTGCAGGCCTTGCATGATCAGCGCCTTGATCTGCTCATACAGTGGGCTGAAGGTTGGCGCCGTCGAATTGGGCGCTGAATCAGCAAATTGGGGGTTTGCAGCCATATGGTGATTGTCCCACGCGGCCCGGCGCTGCGTCCAGATTTGCTGTTGATTTAATCATATCTTATATAAGACATATGATATAGTTAAACAAACAGCGCGCAAGTCTTGGCAAAGCCGTACAGCGCGTAAACTGCGACGCAGTAATTTCCGCCGAATTTAAGGTTCGCTCCTTTAAACGTCATTCCAGAAAATCTGCATAGGAGAGTTTCATGTCCAAAGCCCCCATGCGCGTCACCGTCACCGGCGCTGCTGGCCAAATCGGTTATGCCCTGCTGTTTCGCATCGCTTCAGGCGAGATGCTCGGCAAAGACCAGCCCGTGATCCTGCAACTGCTTGAAATCCCTGATGAAAAAGCGCAAAAAGCACTCTCCGGCGTGATGATGGAGCTGGAAGACTGTGCGTTCCCGCTGCTGGCGGACATGACGGCGCATGGCGACCCGATGACAGCGTTCAAAGACACCGATATCGCCCTGCTCGTGGGCGCGCGCCCGCGCGGTCCCGGCATGGAGCGCAAAGATTTGCTGGCTGCCAACGCGCAGATTTTTACCGCGCAGGGCAAGGCCATGAACGCGGTGGCCAAGCGCACCTGCAAGACGCTCGTGGTGGGCAACCCGGCCAACACCAACGCGTACATCGCGATGAAATCCGCGCCAGACATACCGGCCAAGAACTTCACCGCCATGCTGCGCTTGGATCACAACCGCGGCCTGAGTCAACTGGCCGCGCGCGCAAAGGTCGCGGTGCCCGATATCGAAAAATTCTGCGTCTGGGGCAACCACTCGCCCACGATGTACGCGGATTACCGCTTTGCCACGGTCAAAGGCAAATCGCTCAAGGACATGATTGCGGACGAAACCTGGAACCGCGAAACCTTCCTGCCCAAAGTGGGCAAGCGCGGCGCGGCGATTATTGAAGCGCGCGGTTTGTCCTCCGCCGCATCGGCGGCCAATGCCGCAATTGACCACGTGCATGACTGGGTGCTGGGCACGGGCGAGAAGTGGGTCACGATGGGCATCCCGTCAGACGGTTCGTACGGCATTCCGGCCGAGACCATGTTTGGCTACCCGGTGACGTGTAGCGGCGGCGAATACAAGATCGTGCAAGGCCTGCCGATTGATGAGTTCAGCCAGCAGTGCATCAACAAAACGCTGGCGGAACTGAATGAAGAGAAAGACGGCGTGAAGCACTTGCTGTAAGCGGTTTGCGTCTGCATTTCAATATGCAGACGCAATATCCATGCGGTTTTTCAAGCATTTTTGCTCCAAAAACCGCATGGATATTGCGTAGATGCTGTTTTTACTGCCTCGAACAACGCCTAAATCCGTTCGCGTTGAGCCTGTCGAAACGCTTTCGAGGTGCAGCAATCTGGCGAATTTCGCAAACCGCCCTTCGACAGGCTCAGGGCGAACGGTTGATAGCAACGCGCTTACGCGGCCGATTAGCTTCATGCATCCAAGCAATGCCCTTTTCGCAGGAGAAAAACCGCCGGTCAGTTTGTCGGCATGTGATCACTATGCCGGCAATCTGCGCTTTGCAGAAAAAGCGCTGGCGCTGCAGCAGCAAATGGGGCCGGTGCTGGACATCACGCTTGATCTGGAAGATGGCGCAGCGCTGGCTGAAACGCTGGGCGAAGAAGCGCAGCTGGCCACGCAGTTTGCCCAGTTGATCGCATCAGAGCAAAACCAGTTCAACCGCATCGGCCTTCGCGTGCATCCGCCGCATCACCGCGCGTTCATCGACGATCTGCAGCGCGCCCTTTCTGTGTGCGCAGACAAGATTGCCTATGTCATGGTGCCCAAAATCGCCTCGGCCAACGATCTGGCCAACGCGGTGGAGGCGATTGACCGCATCACCCAAGCTGCCGGCAGCCAGAGGCAGATTCCGCTGCATGTGCTGATTGAAACCCACGGCGCGCTGCGCGAAGTGTTTCGTATCGCCGCGCATCCGCGGGTGGAAAGCCTGAGCTTTGGGCTGATGGATTTTGTTTCTGCGCATCAGGGCGCAATTCCCTCGGCCGCCATGCGCTCGCCGGGGCAGTTTGAACACCCGCTGATCACCCGCGCCAAGCTTGAGATTTCTGCCGCCTGCCACGCCTACGGCAAAGTGCCATCGCATAATGTCACTACCGAATTCAAAGATACCGCCACCGTCGCCGGCGATGCGCAGCGCGCCAGGCAAGAGTTTGGCTACACGCGCATGTGGAGCATCCATCCCGACCAGATCAAGCCGATTGTCACCGCGTTTGCGCCGCGCGCCTCAGAGGTCAATGACGCTTGCGAAATCTTGACCACTGCCGGCAACAAAGACTGGGCGCCGATCGAACATCGCGGCCAATTGCATGATCGCGCCAGCTACCGCTACTTTTGGACCGTGCTGCAGCGCGCACAGCGCACCGGCCTGCAGATTCCGGACGCAGGCCGCGCATTGCTCACCACCGAAAGCCCAGCATGACCACACCGCACTCCCCAGGCGCCCTCTTTCGCAAAGCACTGGCTGAAGAAAAGCCGCTGCAAATCGTAGGCAGCATCAACGCCAATCACGCGCTGCTGGCCAAGCGTGCGGGCTACAAAGCGATTTATCTTTCTGGCGGCGGCGTGGCGGCGGGCTCGCTCGGGCTGCCGGACTTGGGCATCAACAATCTGGACGATGTGCTCACGGATATTCGCCGCATTACCGATGTATGCGATGTGCCGCTGCTGGTGGATATCGACACCGGCTTTGGCCCGAGCGCATTCAACATCGCGCGCACGGTGAAGTCGCTCATCAAATTCGGCGCCGCGGCCTGCCATATCGAAGACCAAGTCGGCGCCAAGCGCTGCGGACATCGGCCGGGCAAAGAAATCGTCAGCAAACAAGAGATGGCGGATCGCGTGAAAGCTGCGGCCGATGCCAAGACCGACAAAGACTTCTTTCTGATCGCGCGCACCGATGCGATTGCCGCCGAAGGCGTGGACGCTGCGATTGAGCGCTCCATCGCCTGCGTCGAAGCGGGTGCAGACGGCATCTTTGCCGAAGCCGCGCACGATCTGCCCACCTACAAAAAATTTGTCGACGCCGTGAAGGTACCGGTGCTGGCCAACATCACCGAGTTTGGCGCCACGCCGCTGTTCACGGTGCAAGAGCTGCGCAGCGTCAACGTGGCGATGGTGCTGTACCCGCTGTCCGCCTTCCGCGCCATGAACAAGGCCGCAGAAAACGTGTATCAAGCCATCCGCCGCGACGGCACACAAAAGAACGTGCTGGACACCATGCAGACGCGCAATGAACTCTATGACCGGATTGGTTACCACGCGTTTGAGCAGCACTTGGACCAGTTGTTTGCAGCAAAAAAATAGCGACTACGCAATATCCATGCGCATTTTGGGCCACTTTTGCCTGAAAACCCGCATGAATATTGCGTACACCGCACTGGAACATTGATGATTATCGGCCTAGACCATATCCAGATTTCCATCCCGGCCGGGCGCCTGGCGGAGGCGCTGCGGTTCTATCAGAACACGCTGGGCTTCACGCGCGTGCCCAAGCCGGCCGAGCTTTCACAAACAGGCGCGTGGCTCGCGCAAGGCGGAATCAGCCTGCACCTGGGCGAAGAAGAACATTTTGCGACCGATGGCCGTGCGCACCCGGCCTTCAAGGTGAGTGATGTGCAGGTCTTGATTGATGCGTGTACCGCTGCCGGCTACAAGCACCGCTGGGACAATGGCCCATCGGGTTACAAGCGCGGCAGCGTTTTTGACCCGTTTGGCAATAGAGTTGAATTGATGCAAAAGCTATAGATAAGTACGCAATATCCATGCGCCTTTTCAGGCAAAAATGGCTGAAGAGGCGCATGGATATTGCGTAGTCAAGTCCCCTCCCCGCTTTTGGGGGGAGGGTTAGGGTGGGGTGCAGTACGGCGAACGCGGCAAATACCAAGTTCAAACCGCACCCCCTCCCCACCTCCCCCGGCAGGCCAGGGGAGGAGTAAACAAATTAAACGAATGTTAAGCGTGAGGAGCAAGCAATGACAGAAGCCGCAACTGCCACCGCCCCAGGCATCAAACCAAAAAAATCCGTCGCGTTGTCTGGCGTGACCGCAGGCAACACCGCGCTGTGCACCGTGGGCCGCAGCGGCAATGATCTGCATTACCGCGGCTATGACATTCTGGACATTGCCACTACCTGCGAGTTTGAAGAGATCGCTTTCCTGCTCGTGCATGGCAGCCTGCCCAACCGCGCGCAGTACGCCGCCTATAAACGCAAGCTGCAGGGCATGCGCGGCATTCCCGATGCGGTCAAGCGCGTGCTCGAATGCATCCCCGCCAGCACGCACCCGATGGATGTGATGCGCACCGGCGTCTCCGCGCTAGGTTCGATGATGCCCGAGGGCGAAGACCACAAGCTCGCGCCTGCGCGCGATATTGCCGACAAGCTCATGGCCTGCCTGGGCTCGATGCTGCTGTACTGGTATCACTTTGCCGTGAACGGCCGGCGGATTGATGTAGAAACCGATGATGATTCCATCGGCGGGCACTTTCTGCACCTGCTGCACGGCAAAAAACCCAGCGATTTGTGGGTGCGCGCGATGCATACCTCGCTGATTCTGTACGCCGAGCATGAGTTCAATGCTTCGACCTTTGCTGGCCGCGTCATTGCCGGCACAGGTTCAGATATGTTCTCGGCAATCACCGGCGCGATTGGTGCTTTGCGTGGTCCCAAGCACGGCGGTGCCAATGAGGTAGCGTTTGATATTCAGAAGCGCTATGACACTCCAGATGAAGCAGAGGCTGATATCCGTCGTCGTGTTGAAAACAAAGAAGTGA
>JBJOQV010000213.1:0-2862 GCA_046049785.1 Pseudomonadota bacterium | reverse complement strand
CTTTCGTACACGTAGTGATAGCTGCCAAAGCCAACAATGCTTTGGCCCCACATCACCGGCGGCTGTTGGGTGACTTTGCGCATGAGTTTGACGAGCGCTTCGCAGTCTGCGCGACGGACATCGTCTTCAATCGCGGCCAGGTAGTCTTCTACGCGCGCGGCGGTGGGCTGGGTTTTGTTTTCGGCCATGGTGCGCTCCGGGTGGTCGCGTGATGCTGCGCTTCACGCATTTAACCCGAGGTGCGGCGTGGTCGAATAGAGGGGCTGTGTTTGAAGTAGAAGCACGCAATATCCATGCGCTTCTTCAGGCAAAATGCTTGGAAATGCCCGTGGATATTGCGTAGAAGCAATACGGTTGAGAACGCATCGCCTGCTCAAGCAGGTTTGCTTGGGTGCGCGGCTATTCGTCAGCGCAGCTACGCGATGGCCCATTGAGCGGCGATTTTCCCCACTTCAGCCAGAACAGCTTCGTGCCTGGCTTCAATCTGTTTGGTGTATTCGCCGCTATCAAAATACGCCGCAATGATGATCGGGCTTCTGCCCGGCGGGAAGGTGATTGCGACATCGTTGCACTTGTTGGTCGTTCCCTCGGTGCGCCCGGTTCCGGTCTTGTTGCCAGACCGCCACTCAGGCGGCAGGCCGGCGCGCAGCCGGTTGGCTCCGGTGTTTGTATTCTGCATCCATTGCAAAAGCCGCTCGCGCGAATCGCGCTGCAAAAGATCGCCAGTCGTGATTCGCCTGACGAGCTGCGCCATTGCCAGGGGTGAGGTGGTATCGCGCAGGTCGGCAGAAAGCACCAGGCCAAGATGCGGCTCATAGCGGTCGAGCCGGGTCACGGTATCACCCATTTCACGAAACTTGGCGGTGACGGCGGCCGGCCCACCAAAACGCTTGATCAGAAGATTGGCGGCAGACCCGTCGCTCAACTCCTGGGCGGCCTGCGCCAGCGAGGCAATGCTCATGCCGCCCTTGCCAAGATTCTTGCTTGTCGCAGGCGCCCAGGGCAGCAGGTCTGCTTTGGAATAGGTCAGCACTTGCGCAAGATCCATGCGGCCCTGGTCTGCTTCGCGCAGGCACGCGGCGGCAAGCGCCAGCTTAAAGGTCGAGCACATCGCAAAGTGTTCATCAACGCGGTTGCCGCTAACTTCGCCGGTAGCGGTATCGAGAAAGCAAACACCAAGACGCGCCTGGCCAACTTCGAGTGCCTGCAGCCGCGCAGCGGCGTCAAAGCGGCGCTTGGCGATGGTTGCGCCCGCTGGGCTGGCGAGCAATGCGGTTACCGGCACGGCGGAGATTAAGAAGTCGCGTCTTGTGAACATGCAGTTGATCCTTTGGCGAATGATTGTATGGGTGAATACGGCAAAACCTTGCCGCGCGCGAGAGTTTCATTGAGCGATGCAGGCCGCGTGCCGCACGCGTATCTGCAGCGTTATAACTCAAGAAATCCCTGATGAACCAAACGCGTCACCAGCAGTGCAGGTGCGCGGTTGACTGGCTAAAAAGACTATGCGTACAAATAGCGATACGCAATATCCATGCGCCTTTTCAAGCATTTTTGCCTGAAAAGGCGCATGGATATTGCGTAGCTTTCGCACGGATGCGAATGAAATGCCCGCCGTTGACGCTCCGCTAGCTTGAGCGGCTAGCCTTCGGGTTTGTTACAAACCACTTCAATGTTATGACCGTCCGGGCCAATGACATACGCCGCGTAGTAGTTGGCGTGGTAATGCGGGCGCAGGCCGGGCGCGCCGTTGTCTTTGCCGCCCGCCGCCAGCGCCGCGCGGTAAAACGCATCGACTTGCTGGCGGTTCTGCGCCTTGAACGCAATATGAAGATGCGCCGGCTTCTCCGTGGTTTGGAACAGGCATAGTGAAGCGTTACCGCCCGGTGGGCAAAGCTCAACACCATAGGCCGGCGGCCCTTCCGCGGCAACCACTACGCCAAGCGGCTCAAGCGCCTTGAGGTAGAAGGCTCTGCTCGCTGCATAGTCGCTGACACCGAATTTGACGTGGTCGAACATGGGGGCTCCTGAAGCAATGCGCGCGTGCGAGCGGTTTAACGTTTGAGCTGAGCCGCGAGCGCCGGGGTGGTGCTTGGCCTGCGAGGCGGATGACGAGAACCACCGCTTCGCGGGCCAAGTGCCACACCGGTGTGAGTCGGCTCCAGCGACGGGTCAGGCCGCATTCTTCACTCCCACTCGCCGCCAATTGGTGGTGGCTGCCTAGACAGGGCTTCCTGATCGGTCAGTGGCCGGCCAGTCCACACGTACACCTCTGAGGCTCCGGCCCCGAGAGCCATTTCGCGGAAGGCGCGACGCTCTACTTGCGTGAAACCACCCTCGGGGGAACCCAGGGGATGAATGACAACACACGGTGCGATGGACAGAACTGAGTTGCCAAGTACGCGCCGCAGTTGATGCTTGATGAGCTGCTCGGCGATGGTGAAGTCAGACACCAGTGACCGCGGATGCGCGAACGGATTGACTACTTCTGCGGGCTCAGACGCTGCGGCAACTCTGACTTGTGGGCCAACGGCGAGGATCCTTCGCTTGGGTGGCGCACTGATTGCCAGCTCGGGAATCTCGACAATGGACTCACCCGTCTTCAGGTTCTTGAGCGTAAGTCGCTCGGGCGAGATCTGGATGTAAACGACGGTCTTGAGTGCGGAGAACATGCGTGGGCGCTGTGGGACTTAACTTGATGTATCGGACATAACCACATTTTATTTGATAACACTAGACGCTTTTACTGTTCGTTCAATGCGTGAAACACCACGCCGGCCTTTCTTTCACGACGTTATATATAGGGCTAACCCGATACAACAAATGGTGCACCTTCAACTTGTGTTGTTGACGCTCTCGATG
>JBJOQV010000212.1:0-2815 GCA_046049785.1 Pseudomonadota bacterium | reverse complement strand
ACGCCCACCAAGATGGCAATGAAGGTGCCAAAGCGCGTGAGCACTTGCTGCACGAGCGGATGCATGTCGGTGCTGCCGGCACCTGACGTGTTGCCTTTGCTCAGAATTTCAGCGGCTTTTTGCGCCTGCGCCATAGTGAGTTTGGACGCCGCCACTACGCCCTGGCCACCGGTTTTGGCTTGCGCTTTAGAAGATGCCGCTGGCCGCACCTCGCCAGGGCTGCGCGCCTGCGCGCGTTCCATCATCACCGCTGCGCTTTTCATCTGCTCTTTTTCAAGCTGTTCAACGTAGCGGACAAAGTCGCCGTCTTTGGGTGAGTTGTCGGTTGTTTCGCTCATGGCCGTTCCCCTGATTCAGGACTCAGGTTAGCGCACATGTGGTTGCGAGCGCGCAAAATGCGATAAGCCATGGCTTTTGCTTCGCCAACCGGGCCGCGAGGCTTGTGTGGCACGGTCAGCGCGGCAGGCGGCGGGCAATTTCTGCAATCAGCAGGCGCGCGGCGGCCAGTTTGGGCAGCGGTTCCAGGCGCTGCGTACCGCCAGGTTCCACCAGCATCAGCGTGTTGTGATCGGCGCCCATAGCGGTGCGTGCATCGTTGGCCACAATCAGCGGGATTTTTTTCTTTGACAGCTTGGCCTTGGCATAGGCTTCAATATCCTGCGTTTCCGCCGCAAAGCCGACGCAGTACGGTGCTTTGGGCAGGCTCGCGATGGTGGCGAGAATGTCCGGGTTTTCGGTGAACTGCAGGCTCAGCGCTTTTTCATCGACTTCAGACTTTTTGATTTTTTGCTCGCTGGCATTGGCCACACGCCAATCACTCACGGCGGCAACGCTGATAAACACATCCGCTGACGCATCGCGCTTAACACTCTTGAGTACTTGATCGAGCATGTCGCGCGCGCTTTGCACGTTGATACGCGGCACACCATAGGGTGCGGCCAGCGCTGTGGGGCCGGAGATCAAAATAACCTGCGCGCCGGCTTCATGCGCTGCGCGCGCAATCGCGTAGCCCATCTTGCCGCTGCTGATATTGGTAATGCCGCGCACCGGATCAATCGGCTCAAAGGTCGGGCCGGCGGTGACCACAACGCGTTTGCCGGCCAGCAGCTTGGGCTGAAAGTGCGCGGTGATTTCTGCGAGCAACTGATCCGGCTCCAGCATCCGGCCCGCGCCGGTTTCGCCGCAAGCCTGATCACCCACGCCGGGGCCAAGCAGCTTGACGCCATCGGCTTTAAGCGTGGCTACATTGCGCTGCGTCGCGGGGTTTTCCCACATTTCCACATTCATCGCCGGGGCCATCAGCAGCGCGGTCTTGCGCGCGAGTACGAGCGTGGAAAGCAAATCGTCAGCAAAGCCGTGCGCCACTTTGGCCATGAAATCTGCGCTGGCCGGGGCGATCACAATCGCATCTGCGCCGCGCGAAAGATCGATATGCGGCATGTTGTTGGCGATGCGTGCGTCCCATGCGTCCGTATACACCGTGCGGCCCGTCAGTGCCTGCATCGTCACGGGCGTAATGAACTGCGTGGCCGATTGCGTCATGACGCATTGCACAGACGCACCGGCATCCTGCAGGCGGCGCGCCAGCTCGGCCACCTTGTAGCAGGCAATGCCGCCGGTCATGCCCAGCAGAATGTGTTTACCCGCAAGGTCGGTCATTTGCTTTTCCGCATCCGGACAATTTCGTCCACGATCAAGAGTATCGCACCACCGACAATTGCGCTGTCGGCCAGATTGAAGGCCGGCCAGTGCCACTGATTTTTGTAGTGAAAATCCAGAAAATCCACCACATAGCCGTGCTGAAAGCGATCGATCACGTTGCCCAGCGCACCGCCAAGAATCAATGCCAGCGACAGGGAAAAAAGTTTTTGCTGGCCGTGCTTTGACAGCAGATACGTGATCACAACTGCGGCCACGGCCGCAATGGCAATGAAAAACTCGCGCTGCCAGCCCGACGCCGCTGCCAGAAATGAAAACGCTGCGCCGGGGTTGTGCACCCGCACGATATTGAAAAAACTCGTCACCACGGTGGAGTCGCCCAGCTGATAGCGGTCAAGAATCCACTGTTTGGTGATCTGATCAAGGCCAATGATGATGGCGGCCAGCAGCAGCCAGGGCCATAGGTTGGAAATGATGCGTGAACTAGGCAATTGGGCAATCTTTCAGCAGGGTTTTTAAGTGCTATACGCAATATCCATGAGGGTTTTCAGCCATTTTTGCTTCAAAAAGCGCATGGATATTGCGTACAGGCTCTTCTATTTTATGTTGCAGACTGCATTTCACGCAGCCAAGACCGCATAGGTTACCCGGCTGGCGAGCCGTGTGGCAGCTTGCCGGTAGACTTGGGTTTGCGCTGCATCGCGCCGCAATTTCAATGCTGCGGGCAGCCATTCACACCAGCAAGGGATTTTGACATGACAGCGCAGCCATTTATTGTGGGCGTGGGCGGCACAACGCGTGGCGGCTCCACCGCAGAGCGCGCGCTCGATGCCACTTTGGCGCACGCGCAAACGCTTGGCTGCGAAACGCAGGTGTTTGGTGCCGACCAGATGCCGCTGGAACCCTACGATCCGGCGCGCACAGACCGCAGCAGCAAGGCCATTGCGCTGGTGGCGGCGCTGCGCCGCGCTGACGGGATTGTGATCGCCACGCCGTCCTATCATGGCGGCATTTCCGGTCTGGTGAAGAACGCGATCGACTTTATCGAAGACATGCGCACCGATGCGCGCGTGTATTTGTCTGGCCGCGCGGTGGGCTGCATTGTGTGCGCCGAGGGCGCGCAGGCCATGGGCACCACCATGGTGTCGCTGCGTGC
>JBJOQV010000211.1:0-4142 GCA_046049785.1 Pseudomonadota bacterium | reverse complement strand
CATGGATATTGCGTAATCTGTTTTTTTGCAGTGGCGATTATCGGCGCATCAAGACTGCATGCCACCGCGCCAGCCACGTTTACGTTTCTTTACCAAGCGGCAACGCGGCGCATGATTTGCGCGCTGGTATTCTGCGCAGTTGTTTTGTTTTACTTCGATGTGCTGCGCATATTCCGACACCATGGCCGCTCTGAAATTCCACCGCCGGCCTGCGCCACTTGCAGCAAGACGCGGGAACCTGTGTTGATCGCTGCAGCAAGACCCCATGCCGCCCAGAATCGTGATGACGGCGCCGCGGGCGGCCTCGCGCATGTTTGAGCAAGCGATGCACGTGCATGGCCCCGCAGTGTTGCAGCCGCAATCGCGTGGCAAGCGCGCCGCTGGCCTGTTGCTCGCGGTGTTGATTCACATGCTGATCATTGCGGCCGTGCTGCTGTATCGCGCGCCGCAAAAGCCGCCCAGCAGCCAGGGCGAAAAGGTGGTGATCAACCTGTTGCCGCTATCAGAAGATAAGCCCGCAGCCGCCGCCCCGCCACCGCCCAGGCCCAGAGCGCTGCCCAGTCCAAAACCACGGCCAGCCCCGGCACAGGTATCCCGCGCGGCCCCGCCGCCTGAGATTGTGGTGCCGCCGCTCGAAGTTGAGCCGCCGCCGCAGCCGCCCCCGCCGGTGAACGCCGCGCCGCCGATGGACATGCAAAGCTACATTGCCAACAAGCGCCGCGAGGCGGCCCAGCAGGCTGCGCCAAGCGCGCCGGCTGCGAGCGAACCGTCAGCCAATGACATTGCCATGGCCAACATCAACCGCAACCTGCAATCAATTGCCGGCAGGCGGCCGGGCACCAGGGGCGTATTCGAGATCTTGTATCAAGGCCAGCGTGAGGCGCGCTTTGCCTTCAACGGCTGGACGCCGGGCATCGGCGGCAACTGGCGCGAGGTGGTAGATGTGGATGCTGGCCTGGGTGGCAACGTGGAGCTGGCCATCATCCGCAAAATGATCGAGATGATCCGCAGCCACTACAAGGGCGACTTCAACTGGCAATCGCACCGCTTGAACCGCGTAGTGGTGATGTCGGCGCGGCCGCAGGACAACGCTGAATTGGAAGCGTTTTTGATGCAGGAGTTTTTTGCGGTGCGGCGGTAAAACGGAATGCTCGAAGCCTCCGTTCGCGTTGAGCCCTTCGACAAGGCTCAGGACAGACTTGTCGAAACGCATTCGAGACCAGTCACTGATACGATTGATCGGGGAGGGGCTTCGACAGGCTCAGCCCGAACGGATCGGAGCTTTCGAGAAATTCTGAGAAACTGACTACGCAATATCCATGCGGGTTTTGAGGCAAAAATGCCTCAAAACCCGCATGGATATTGCGTAACCGCTATTCAAACGGCAGCTCCAGCATGCGCGGTTCTTCTTTATGCGCCGCCTTTGCCGCGTATTCATATTCAAACGATGAAACACGCACGCCCACCAGCCGCACGGCGCGCTTGAGTTCTACACGCGACAAGCATTCAAACGCGGTCTTGCGGATCAGCACTTCGTCATCGGTAAACACATCAATGGTTTTATCGCGCGTGACGATTTTGAAGTCGGCAAACTTGATCTTGATGCCGATGGTTTTGCCTTTGAGTTTCTTGCGCTGCAGATCGCCGGCCACTTGTTTGGAAAGGCGCGCGAGCCATTTGGCGATCTCTTGCCAGTCGCGCGTGTCCACATCAAACGTGTCTTCGCGGCTGACGGATTTGGTTTCGCTCACGGTCACAATCGGCCGCTCGTCGATGCCACGCGCAGCGGCGTACATCCAGCAGCCGTAGCTTTGACCAAAGCGTGCGAGTAGGGTGTCCAGCGGTACCGCGGCCAGCTGGCCGATCGTGCGCACGCCCATCGCCTCCAGCTTGGCATCTGCCTTGGGGCCGATGCCGTTGATGCGCTTGGCGGGCATGGGCCAGATGCGCGATTCGATTTCATCGGCGTACAGCATGGTGATGCCGTTGGGCTTATTCAGCTCGGAGCAGATTTTTGCCAGCAGCTTGTTGGGCGCCACGCCGATGGAGCAGGTGAGCTGCGTAGCGGCGAAGACGCGGGCCTGGATGTCGCGGGCGATGGCCTCGCCGCCGTCTTCGCCCGCCAGTGCGGTCAGATCGATATACACCTCATCAATCCCGCGGTCTTCGATTTGATCGGTCACCTCGCGGATCGCGGCCTTGAAGGCGCGCGACAGGCGGCGGTATTCATCAAAATCCACCGGCAGCAGAATCAGTTGCGGGCACAGGCGCATGGCTGTGCGGATCGGCATGGCCGAATGCACGCCAAACTCGCGCGCCTTGTAGTTGGCGGTGGTGAGCACGCCGCGCTGCGTCGGGTCGCCGCGCCCGCCGATGGCCACCGGCAGGCCCGCCAGTTCGGGCCGGCGCAGCAGCTCCACGCTGGCATAGAACGCGTCCATGTCCAGGTGGGCGATGCGGCGCGGGGGATAAGAAGGCTTTGCTGTTGTGTCCACAAACCGTAGTATGGCGTTTTGGACTGACAACTTCCTGCCATGGCCCTGTTCGAAACCACACAGCTTGCGCAAGGCATTCAGCTTTCCGTCGCGCCGGTGTTTTTGCTCACGGCGGTGGCGGCGCTGATCGGTGCGCTGGCCGGACGGCTGGCGCGCATCATCGACCGGGCGCGCTGGATTGAGGAGCGGCTGGAAGAATTGCCTGCCGCGCGAGAACAAGGATATCAGCGCGAGCTGCGGTTGCTGCGTGTGCGCGCGCTGCTGGTGAATTGGTCAATCGGGCTGCTAACGCTGTGCGCGATTTTGACCGGTGTGACGATCGTGGCGCTGTTTTTGGCCGAGGTGAGCCAGATCGGCTTCAGCAAATTTGTGCCGGCAGCGTTTTTAAGCGCGCTGGCTGCGTTTATCGCTGCGCTGCTGTGTTTTCTGCGCGAGGTGACCTTGGCCACCCGCGCGATTACCTTTGGAAAGAAACCCTAAACCGTGCGTGGATTGCCCACCAGCCGCGGCATGACGGGCCGAGGCGCTTGCGCTGGGCGAACCGGGCCGCTGGTGCTGGGCGCGGCCTCAACCGGCTTGCGCTTGGCAGGGCGCAGGCCACTCGATTCGCACGGCGTATCTTGGAATACCGCGCGGCCTTGCGCGTTCAGGCAATGATGCACTTGAGCGCCACCGGCTGAATTGGCCAAAGCCATGTTGCTGTTCAATAGGACGAACAATCCCACGAACCAAACCGCTGCAGTCTGCATGCTGCACTCTCCCGTGATTGGTGTGTACGGTGAAGTTACCTTCAGGCCACGGTTAAAACTATTGCTGAAAATGCACGCCTCCCAACGTGTGCCAGAATTCTTGCACAGCACTTCCCGCCCACTGCTTTGGAGTTGTTACATGATGTGTACGCGCCCCCCAATTCGCCGGCTTTTTGCCGCCAGTTTTGCAACTTTCGCAATGTTGTTTGCCGTTTCAAGCGCCTCCGCGCAGGAAAAAGCTATGGTCAAAGACACACTGAACCTGGATGCCACCGTGTCCGCCCCCGTCACGCCTGACACCGCCTTTGTGGTGATGGCGGTGGAAAAGCAGGGCGCGGAGGCCGGCGCCATCACCAACGAGGTGAACCAGATTCTGGCCGCAGCGATGAAAGAGGCCAAGGCCACCAAAGACGTGCAGGTATCGTCCGGCGCGTTTTCTACCTATCCGCGCTATGACAACAAGGGCCAGCGCACTGGCTGGATTGTGCGCGCCGAGCAGATTGTCAAAAGCAAGGACTTTGCTGTGCTGGGCAAACTGGCGGGCAAACTGGCGGCCAACATGCAGATTGCCAGCAACGGCTTTGAAGTCTCGCCCGAGCTGAAGCAGGCCGAAGAAGAAAAACTCATCGCGCAGGGTCTCGCGGCATTCCAGAGCAAGGCGCGCGCCGCGGTAAAGGCGCTGGGCTACACCGGTTACAGCATTAAAGAAGTGTCGCTTGGCTCCGCCATGGAAGGCGGCGGCGGCCGCCCGCCGATGCCCATGGCCAAAACCACCATGGCGATGCAGGCTGAAGGCGCGCCCATGCCAATCGAGGCGGGGCAAACGCGGCTGACGCTGAGTGTGAATGGCAGTGTGTTGATGAAGTAGTTCGAAGTAGGTTTTGGAGTCTTGTACGCA
>JBJOQV010000210.1:0-8834 GCA_046049785.1 Pseudomonadota bacterium | reverse complement strand
GACGATCTGCCCGCGCTCTTCATCCGCCACGCCCACCACGCCGCATTCGGCCACCGCGGGATGCGCAAGCAGCGCGGCTTCTACCTCCGGCCCGGCAATGTTGTAGCCCGCCGAGATGATCATGTCGTCGCTGCGTGCCTGATAGACAAAGTACCCATCGGGTTGCATCAGAAAAGTATCGCCGGGCAAATTCCATCCATTCACAACATAGTTTTGCTGCCGCGCATCGGCCAGATAGCGGCAGCCTGTCGGGCCGCGCACCGCGAGCTTACCCACCGTGTTCGGCGGCAGCGGTTGCATGGCTTCATCCACAATCCTCGCCTCGTAACCGGGCACAACTTTGCCGATCGCGCCCAGCCGCACATCCTCACCCTGGCTGCTGATAAAGATGTGCATCATCTCGGTGGCACCGATGCCGTCGGTCATTTCAATCCCGGTTGCGCTACGCCATAGGGCACGCGTGGCATCGGGCAGCGCTTCGCCGGCGGAAACACATTTGGCAAGGCTGCGAATGTCATAGGGTATTGCCCTCACCGCAGCCCTCTCCCGCACGCGGGAGAGCGTGAGATCAGGCGCGGGTGATTCGCTTGCGCCATCCTGCGCAAGAAGCAAGTTAGCCATCTGGCGGTAGAACGTGGGCGCGGTAAAGCAAATCGTGGCACGCGTTTGTGCAATAGTCGCAAGCAGAGCTTCGGGCGTGAGCTTTTCCATCAGCACCGTGCTTGCGCCGGCCCAGAGTGCAAAGGTGAGCATGCCGCCCAGGCCAAAGGTGAAGGCCAGTGGCGGCGTGCCGCAAAACACATCTTTCGGTGTGGGCTGCAGCACGTGGCGCGGGAACGCGTCACACATCGCCAGAATATCGCGCTGAAAGTGCATGCAGCCTTTTGGCTCGCCAGTGGTACCGCTGGTGAACGCGATCAGCGCAACATCGTCCTGCGCGGTATCGCAGGCGGCAAAGTGGCCGCGCTTGCGATTAGCAAGTGCATCAAGATCGTCCGCCGCATCGCTGTTGAAGTGCTTGACCTGCGCAAGCGTTTTACAGAAGTGTTCGTGCTCTCGATTAGTGCAATTGGCCAGTTCTTGCCACAGCTTGATGTCGCACAGCGCGGCCTGCACCTGTGCCTTGTCGATGATCTGTTTGAGCTCCTTGCTGCGCAGCAGCGGCATGGTTGCCACCGCGACGAGGCCAGCCTTGATAATCGCCAGCCAGCACACCGCCATCATTGGATTATTGGGGCCACGCAAGAGCACGCGGTTGCCAGGCACAAGCCCCATATCTTCAGTCAATACGCGGGCGATTTGATTGACGCGGTATTGCAGCTGCGCGTAGCTGCAGGTGATCGTCTTGCCCTCGATGATGGTGCTAATACAAGGCGCATCGCCGCGGCCGGCAGCAACATGCGCATCCAGCAAGGCGCTGGTGGCGTTCAAGCGCTCGGGGTATTGATACTCCGGCCGGTCTAGCAGAAAATCCGGCCACTGCTCCTTTGGCGGCAGGTTGTCGCGAGAAAAGGTATCAAGATGTCCGCTGCGAAACATGGATGCTCTCAATCAAGACTACGCAATATCCATGCGGGTTTTGAAGCATTTTGCCGTGAAAACCCTCATGGATATTGCGTCTATTCCTTCAGAAGTTCTCTACCGACGATCAATTTCTGCACTTCCGTCGCGCCTTCATAAATACGCAGCGCGCGGATTTCGCGGTACAGGCTTTCCACCATATTGCCGCGTTGCACGCCGGCACCGCCAAAGAGCTGTACCGCGCGGTCAATCACCTGCTGCGCGCCTTCGGTGGCGGCAAGCTTGGCCATGGCGGCTTCGCGCGTGGTGCTCATGCCCTGCACGTCGCGCATCCATGCTGCGCGGTAAGTGAGCAGCGCCGCGGCATCGATGGTGGCCACCATCTCGCCCAGCGCAGCCTGCGTAAGCTGCAGGTCAGCCAGCACGCCGCCCAGCATCGGCCGCTGCTTCACATACGCCAGCGCTTCAGAGAGCGCCCGGCGCGCGAAACCCAGCGCTGCCGCCGCAACCGAAGTACGAAAGATGTCCAGCGTGCGCATCGCCAATTTGAACCCCTCGCCTTCAGCGCCCAGCATGGCAGCCTCGGGCAAGAAGCAGTTTTCAAACGAGAGCCGTGCGAGCGGATGCGGCGCGATCACATCAATCCGCTCGGCGATCGAAAGCCCGGGTGTATCAGACGGCACTACAAATGCGCTGATGTCCCGGGTGCCGCGCGGCGCATCGCCGCTGCGCGCAAACACGGTGTAGAAGTGCGCAATCCCGCCGTTGGAGATCCAGGTCTTCTCGCCGTTGAGCAGCCAGCCGCCTGCGGTGCGCGTGGCCTTGCATTGCATTGCCGCCACATCACTGCCCGCATTGGGCTCAGAAAGAGCAAAGGCCGCAATTGCCTGCCCGCTGGCCACTTGCGGCAGCCAGTGGCGCTTGATGGATTCAGACCCTGCCAGTGCCAGCGCGCCGCTGCCAAGGCCTTGCATGGCAAAGGCAAAATCCGCCAGGCCGTCATAAAACGCGAGAGTTTCACGTGCCGTGACCAGCGCGCGAGAAGAAATGTGATCGCGCGCGCCCCCGTACGGTGCTGGCACGGCATGTTTGAGCACACCCTGATCACCGAGCACAGTCACCCAGCGCTTGCACGCTGCATCGATATCCGCATGATCAATCTGTGCGGCGTGTTCCTGTGCGATTGCATCGATACTCTGTGCAAGCGCGGCATGCTCAGGATCGAAGAACGGCAGCGCGAACTGTGCAAAGCGCGAATCCACGCTCAATCGCCCTCAAATACCGGCTTTTGTTTGGCCGCAAACGCGGTGTACGCGCGCTGAAAATCCTGAGTCTGCATACAGATGGCCTGCGCCTGCGCTTCAGCCTCGATGGCTTGCTCAAGCGTCATGCTCCATTCCTGATGCAGCATGGTCTTGGTCATGCCATGCGCGAAGGTGGGGCCAGAGGCCAGTTCGTGCGCCAGCGCGTGGGCTGCGTCCTGCAACCCGCTTGCATCCACTAGGCGGTTGAAAAACCCCCAGCGCTCGCCTTCTTCGGCGCTCATGCTGCGGCCGGTGAACAGCAACTCGCTCGCCCTGCCCTGCCCGATCAACCGCGGCAGCAGTGTGCATGCGCCCATGTCGCAGCCGGCCAAGCCCACGCGCGTAAACAGAAACGCAGTCTTGGCGGCCGGCGTGCCCAAACGAAAGTCACTGGCAAGCGCGATCATCGCCCCGGCGCCAGCGCACACGCCATTGATTGCAGCGATGATCGGCTGCGGGCACTTGCGCATCGCAAGCACAAGATCACCGGTCATGCGGGTAAAGTCCATCAACTGCGGCATGCTCATCTGCGTCAGCGGGCCAATGATTTCATGCACATCACCACCGCTGCAAAAATTGCCACCGCTGCCGGTCAGCACAACAGCCTTCACGTCCGTGGCGTAAGCCAGCGCGCGGAAATAGTCGCGCAACTCCGCGTACGACTCAAACGTTAGCGGGTTCTTGCGCTCCGGCCGGTTCAAAGTCAATGTGCATACCTTGCCGTCTTCGCTACCGCGCAGCTCAAAATGCCGGGCCTGATAGCCGGCCATGGCCTGTTTGTGTTGCTGCATAGGATTCATACCGGGTTTGCCATTTCACTGTTGATTGCGGCCGCTTTGACACGCGCCAAAAGCCGGTAAAGCGTCGCACGCTCGCTCGCTGTCAGTTCGCCAAACAGGGCGGCGATCCACTCTTCATGCTCTGAAGCCATGGCTGTGAACCACCGGCTGCCCGCGCGGGTCAATCGGATTCTGATCGCGCGGCGATCATCAGGATCGTCAAAACGCTCGACCAGACCTTCGGCTTCGAGCTGATCGACCAATCCCGTCACGTTGCCGCCTGTCACCATCAAGCGGCGCGATACTTCGCCCATCTTCAGCCCGTCCGGCGCGCGCGCCAGCTGCGCGGCAAGATCAAAGCGAGGCAAAGTCGTGTCAAAGCGCAGCCGCAGCCGCGCGCGCACATGAGACTCGATCAGGTTGGTGCATGTGAGCAGCCGCAGCCACAGGCGCAGCGCCTCGTGGTCAGACTGCTCAACCCGCGCTTCCATGTCCATGCGTTGATCCATTAGCTCTAAATAGTTGAAACCTCAAGTAATTGTGCATGCTGCGCGCAAAAAAAGAAAGGCCGCGTTGTCGCGGCCTTTCTTAGCTTTCACTCAACCTACAAACGCTATGCAAGCTTGCCGTGGCAGTTCTTGTACTTTTTGCCGGACCCGCACGGACACGGGTCGTTACGGCCGATTTTGTCGCCAAAACGCTTGAGCGGCACTTGCTTTTGCTCGACCGGCGGCTCATCGGTGCCCGGATCGCCGGCGGCAACTTCTTCCAGATCATCGAACTCGGCGTGTTGGTACTGCATTTTCTCAATCGCAGCGCGCTCTTCCAGCTTCTCTTCTGCTTGCTCAAGCTGCTCAGCGGACTGCACGCGAACAGTCATAGTGACCTTGGTCACCTCGTTTTTAACAAGATCCAGCAAGCTGGAAAACATCTCGAACGCTTCGCGCTTGTATTCCTGCTTGGGATTTTTTTGCGCGTAACCACGTAGATGGATACCCTGCCGCAAGTGGTCGAGCGCCGAAAGGTGCTCACGCCAGTGCACATCGATACTTTGCAGCAATAGACTGCGCTCGAAATTATTGAAAGGCTCGCGCCCGACCTGATCGATCTTGGTCTGATAATTGGTTTCGGCTATTCCCAGTACCTTCTCCAGCAAAGCAGCGTCGTCTAGATCGTCGCGCTCCACCAGCTGTTTGAGCGGAACATCCACTTGCCATTCGTTTGCAAGCGTGGTCTGCAGACCGTCCACGTCCCACTGTTCTTGGACGGATTCTTCAGGGATGCCGTTTCGGAACACTTCGGTCATTACGCCGCGCCGAAGGTTGCTGATCATCGGGCCGACATCTTCGGATTCAAGAATATCGTTGCGCTGCTGATAAATCACCTTGCGTTGATCGTTGGCGACATCATCGTATTCAAGCAATTGCTTGCGGATATCAAAGTTACGCGCCTCCACCTTGCGCTGGGCGGTCTCGATCGAGCGAGTGACCATCCCGGCTTCGATCGGCTCGCCACGCGGCATCTTGAGCCGGTCCATGATGGCCTTGAGCCGATCGCCGGCAAAGATACGCAGCAGCGAATCGTCCATGCTCATGTAAAACCGCGACACGCCAGGATCGCCCTGTCGCCCTGAACGGCCGCGCAACTGATTATCGATACGCCGGCTCTCGTGCCGTTCGGTACCAATGATCTTCAACCCACCAGATGCGATCACCGCATCGTGCAAGCTCTGCCACTCGTCCTTCAGCTTCTGCGCGCGGGCCTGCTTGTCAGCGTCGGCCAAACTCGCATCAGCGTTGATGAATTGAATCTGCTTTTCAACGTTACCGCCGAGAACGATGTCAGTGCCGCGGCCGGCCATGTTGGTCGCCACTGTAATGGCATTGGGCTTGCCCGCCTGAGAAATGATCTCCGCCTCTTTGGCGTGTTGCTTGGCATTCAACACCGCATGCGGCAGTTTTTCTTTCTTGAGCAGTTCAGACAGAAGCTCCGAATTTTCCACGCTGGTGGTACCAACCAGCACCGGCTGGCCGCGCTCGTAGCAATCTTTGATATCTGCCAGGATGGCTTCGTACTTTTCTTCAGGAGTACGAAACACTTGGTCGTTCAGGTCGCGCCGGATCATCTGGCGGTGCGTGGGAATCACCACGGTTTCCAGGCTGTAGATTGACTGGAATTCGTACGCCTCAGTATCCGCCGTGCCGGTCATGCCGGCAAGTTTGTTGTACATGCGGAAGTAGTTCTGGAACGTGATGGAGGCAAGCGTCTGATTCTCGTTCTGAATCTGCACACCTTCTTTTGCTTCTACTGCTTGATGCAAGCCATCGCTCCAGCGCCGCCCACTCATAAGTCGGCCGGTGAACTCGTCCACAATGATGACTTCACCGTCTTGCACCACATAATGCTGATCCTTAAAGAACAGCGTGTGCGCTCGCAGCGCAGCGTTGACGTGATGCATCAACGTGACGTTCTGCGGGTCATATAAAGAGGCCCCCTCAGGCAGCAGGCCAAGGCGGGTCAGGATTTGCTCTGCCTTTTCGTACCCACGCTCGCCGATATAGACCTGATGCCCCTTCTCGTCCACCCAATAGTCACCGGCGGGCTCAGGTTCAGTAGGTTTTGGCTCTGTCGCCATGCGCGTGAGTAGCGGTGGTAAGCCGTTGACGCGCATGTAGACATCCGTGTGGTCTTCTGCCTGCCCGCTGATGATCAGTGGCGTGCGTGCTTCATCAATCAGGATCGAGTCCACCTCGTCCACGATCGCGTAATTCAACGGGCGCTGCACTCGATCAGCCTTGTCGGTGACCAGATTGTCGCGCAGATAGTCAAAGCCGAACTCATTATTGGTGCCGTAAGTGATGTCAGACTTGTAAGCAGCCTGCTTGGCATCACGCTCCATCTGAGACAGGTTCACCCCAACACTCAGCCCAAGGAAGTTGTAGAGCTTGCCCATCCATTCGGCATCGCGCTGCGCCAGATAGTCATTCACGGTGACAACATGCACGCCTTGGCCAGACAGCGCATTGAGCACCACTGCCAGCGTCCCCGTGAGGGTTTTACCCTCGCCAGTGCGCATTTCGGCAATCTTGCCATCGTGCAGCACCATGCCACCGATTAACTGGACATCAAAATGCCGCATGCCCAGCACACGAACGCTTGCCTCTCGAACAACCGCAAAGGTTTCTACCAATACATCATCAAGCGTTGTGCCGGACGCAACCTGACTCTTGAGTTGATTGATCCGTGCCCGCAGATCGTCGTCTGAAAGAGTCTTGATTTGAGGCTCGAGCGCATTGACGGCGACGACCTTGCGGCGGTATTGGCGCAGCAAACGCTCGTTTCGGCTACCGAATATTTTTTTGAATATGGCTTGAATCATGGACGCAAAATAAAAGGCTCCGGCAGGACGCGCCTGGGCCGAAGCCTTGTGAATAGGATTGGTCTTGGCTTTGCAGAGTTTACACCCCCGTACAGCCTACGAAATGAGGGCGGAAACGCGTAGCGCAAGGCTTGGGCTGGCCGCGCCTATTGGCTCCTTGCTTTATCCGCCGCGGCAATCGCCGCACCAATGTTGTTACCGGCAGACAAAAATTTCATTGGGTCTTGCGCAACACCCCGGACATGCACTTCAAAATGCAAGTGTGGGCCTGTAGAGCGGCCAGTGGACCCGACTTCTGCGATTTTCTGTCCGCGTTTGACGATGTCGCCAGCCTTTACAAATGATTTGGAGGCGTGTGCATAGCGCGTTACCAGATCGTTGCCATGGTCAATATCGACCATATTCCCAAATCCGGGATGCAGTTCGGATGCAACCACCACACCGCCAGCCGCAGCATAAATCGGTGTACCGGTTGGCGCGTTGAAATCAATACCATTGTGCATAGCCGACCGTCCGGAAAACGGGTCAATCCGCCAGCCGAATCCAGACCCATTAAAGCCTTCCACTGGTTGACTGGTGGGCAGCAGCTTGCTGCGCACACGTTGATTCATTAATTCCGACTCAATCAGATTCAACGCATCTGACCGGCCATCCAGTTGAGTACCAACTTTGTCAATTTCTTTGGTGAGGTCATCAACCGAGAGTTCTTTGCTCAGCGACGGCGATATGCCGCCACGGCCAGGGAGCTCCTTGAAATTGATATCGTTGCCTTTAATGCCAGCAAGGCCGGAAACGCGCTCGCCCAGCGCTTCAAGCCTGAGAATCTGTGCTTGCATCTCGCCAATGCGAACGGCCATCGCATTCAAGTTTTCGCGCAGAAACCGGTCTTTCTTGGACTGCTCTTCACGGGTAGCCGTCAGAAAAAGCTCGCGGATAAACGGCAATTTGATTTCTGCAGCATGCCGGAATGTGAGGTAATACAGAAGCGCGGAGCACGCAATCATGAAAATTACCATGCCCGCTGCTAGAACTACCAAGTGCTTTGCAGTAACGTTGAATGTCTTGGCCTGTGCCAAACGACTGTGTACCAAGATGAGCTGCATCAAAACTCCAGTATCTTCTTTTCGACATCTGCTCGTGACTCACTTCGCATGAGTGCTTTCTCACGCAAAAGTTCCTCCGTCAAGAGCGTTGGCCAGTGGCTTGGCGAAGCCGCCGCCTTATCTCCCGTGCAACAAGCGCGCCGCCTGATTCAGTTAGAACAAGACTGGCTGCTCGCCGTACAAAATAGCCTGGGTTCGCAAGCAACCGACAAGCGCCTGAAATTCGCCGGACACGTTGCGGGACTTCACAACGGCGAGTTGATCGTGCTTGTCGACTCATCCGCAACCCGCGCCAAACTCAAGCTCCTCGCCCCTGAACTCGCCAACGCTTTGCAGACGCGGGGTTGGCAGGTTAGCGCTATTCGCACCCAGGTGCAAGAATCTGCTCCGAGTCATCAAGCAACTTCCGTTCCCAACCGCAGGCGTATATCAGACCAAGCGGCAGAAGAAATACGTTCTTCAGCCGACCGCGTGACGAATATGAAACTGCAACAAGCGCTAAAGCGGCTGGCACACTCTGGTGCAAAAAGCAGCAAGTCTTAAGCCCAGTTCTGGAAGACCAGCACCGCAAAGAACAGCACAAGTAGGGCAGCAACAGACAAACCAAGACGCACAGCCATACGCAGATACTGCCGCTTACCGGAGATCAAATAGGCGGCCATCAGCCCCACAAACACCAGGGCTACCACAATCAAAAGGATCCGCGCCGCGAGCATCGCTATAAAAAGTGCCGAAACGTCAACAATTA
>JBJOQV010000209.1:0-2729 GCA_046049785.1 Pseudomonadota bacterium | reverse complement strand
TACTTGAAGAATTTTGTGGCGATGGTGGTCCCGCTTCGAGTCGCTCGTACCGACCTAGTCTCGCAAACGTTCTTTCACGACGCGCTAAGTCTGCGTCACGACGTATATCAACTTCTGTTGCTGGGTGGTAAAGCAGATGGTGCCCATTTGCCTGAGCAAGCCGAACGAAGTTAGCCAGACTCGGTGCTAGAACACGCATTGCATCCTCAAGAGGAATGAGGATGTTTGTGTCAAGTAAGAAGCGCACTTACCCGCCTTATTTGCACGGCTCTATAAACAGCACGCCTCAGCGACTTCAAACGTCAATATTCCCCGCCTGTAGCGCATTGCTCTCAATAAACGCGCGGCGCGGTTCGACTTCGTCGCCCATCAGGGTGGTAAAGATGCTGTCGGCGTTGATGGCGTCTTCAATCTGCACTTTGAGCAGGCGGCGCACGGTTGGGTCCATGGTGGTTTCCCATAGCTGGGATGGGTTCATCTCGCCCAGGCCTTTGTAGCGCTGTTTGGTAATGCTGCGGTCTGCCTCGGCCAGCAGCCAGTGCATGGCGGCGCGAAAGTCCTCTACCGGCTGTTCTTTGGCCTTTTCGCCCTCGCCCCGGCGCACCACCGCGCCCGCGCCCACCAGGCCGCGGAAGGTTTTGGCAGCGTGGTTTAGCACGCCGTAGTCTGCGCCGTGCACAAAGTCGCTATCGATAATGCTCACTTTGGTGTTGCCGTGAATGTTGCGGTGGATGGCGATTTGCCAGCGCTCGGTCTTTTCGTCCTTCTGTGCGGTTACATGCACGGTGCCGTTGCCCAGCGCGCGGGATAGCGCTGCAGCAGAGGCTTGTGCGGCTTCTTCACTATCCAGGTTCAGCTCTACGCCTTCGCCAATCGCTTGCAGCGCGCGCTCGTCAATGATGCGGGCCAGGCGGTTGAGCACGCTTTCTGCCAGCGTGTTCTGGCGCGCCAGCTCGGCCAGCGCTTCACCGCGAATGGGCTGCGCGGCCACGCCGGGAATCAACTGCGCGTCTTTCAGCGCCAGTTGCAGCATGTAGGTGGCTTCTTCTGCGGCGTCTTTCAAATACCGCTCGTCCTTACCGGCCTTGACCTTGTACAGCGGTGGCTGAGCGATGTAGATGTGGCCGCGCTCCACCAGCAGCGGCATCTGGCGGTACAGCAGCGTCAGCAGCAGGGTGCGGATGTGCGCGCCGTCCACATCAGCATCGGTCATGATAATAATGCGGTGGTAGCGCAGCTTGTCGATATTAAAGTCCGGCCCAATGCTGGTGCCCAGCGCGGTGATGAGCGTGGTGATCTGCTCGCTGGTAATCAGTTTGTCAAAACGCGCTTTTTCTACGTTGAGCACTTTTCCGCGCAGCGGCAGAATGGCCTGGAACTTGCGGTCACGCCCTTGCTTGGCGCTGCCGCCAGCGGAGTCACCCTCGACAATGTAAATCTCGCACAGTGCTGGGTCTTTCTCTTGGCAGTCGGCCAGCTTGCCGGGCAGGCCCGCGCCTTCCAGCACGCCTTTGCGGCGCGTCATCTCGCGGGCTTTGCGGGCAGCTTCTCTCGCTCTTGCGGCTTCCACAATCTTGCCGCAGATGATTTTTGCGTCAGTGGGTTTTTCCAGCAGATAGTCGGTGAGCGCCTTGGCCACAATATCTTCCACCGGCAGGCGCACTTCACTGCTCACCAGCTTGTCTTTGGTCTGGCTGCTGAATTTTGGCTCCGGCACTTTGACAGACAGCACGCAGGTAAGTCCTTCACGCATATCGTCGCCGCTGGTTTCTACCTTGGCTTTTTTGGCCAGCTCGTGCTCTTCAATGTATTTGTTGATCACGCGCGTCATCGCGGCGCGCAGGCCGGTTAAGTGCGTGCCGCCGTCGCGCTGCGGAATATTGTTGGTGTAGCACAGCACCTGCTCGTTGTAGCCATCGTTCCACTGCATGGCAACATCGACGCTGATGGTCAGGCCGTTCTCTGCAGTCTTTTCACCCGTGGCATGAAAGGCGTTGGGGTGCAGCACGGTCTTGGCTTTGTTGATGTATTCCACAAAGCCGCGCACGCCGCCAGCAAAGGCAAAATCTTCTTCTTTGCCCACACGCTGATCGGTCAGTTTGATGTGCACACCATTATTCAGGAACGACAGTTCACGGATGCGCTTGGCCAGCACGTCGTAGTGAAAATTCACGTCGCTGAAAATCTCGGTGTCAGGTAGAAAATGCACCTCGGTGCCGCGTTTGTCAGTTTCGCCCACGATTTTCATGGGAGAGACTTCTACGCCTTCCTGTTTTTCAACAATCCGGTTTTGCACAAAGCCTTTGGAAAACTCCAGCTCGTGCACCTTGCCTTCGCGCCGTACGGTCAAGCGCAAAAACTTGGAAAGGGCATTCACACAGCTCACACCCACGCCATGCAAGCCGCCAGACACCTTGTAGCTGTTCTGGTTGAACTTGCCGCCAGCATGCAGCTCGGTCAGCGCAATTTCTGCAGCGCTACGCTTGGGTTCATGCTTGTCGTCCAATTTGATGCCGGTAGGAATACCGCGGCCGTTGTCGATCACGGAAATAGAGCCGTCGGTGTGGATGGTCACAGAAATTTCTGTGCAGTAACCCGCCAGCGCTTCGTCAATCGAGTTATCCAGCACTTCAAACAGCAGGTGATGCAGCCCGGTGCCATCAGATGTGTCACCGATGTACATACCAGGGCGTTTGCGCACGGCTTCCAGCCCTTCCAGAATCTGGATC
>JBJOQV010000208.1:0-11128 GCA_046049785.1 Pseudomonadota bacterium | reverse complement strand
TTATAGATGGTTGATTTGAGGGCCATGCGCGCAGCTTAGCGCATAGTGTTTGAATGCCTCTACGCAATATCCATGCGGATTTTCAGCCGGTTTTGCCTGAAAAAGCGCATGGATATTGCGTAGTTACTTTACAAACTGTTTGGGCTGCTCGAACGATCCATCGACGTACAGCCACCTGCCGTTCACCCGCCCAAACCGGCTGATTTCGTGCAGCCGGTGGCCTTTGCCGGCAACGCGGTAGCGCGCTACAAACTCCACGGTTGCGTGATCCGCGTCTTGCTGTGCATGGGCTTTGATCTGCAGGCCGAGCCATGCGGTGTGCTTATCTAACGCAAGCGACGCGGGGCGCGTGGTGGGGTGCCAAGTGGCGAGCAGATAGTCGCGCGCGCCAATGACATACGCGCTGTAGCGCGAGCGCATAAGTTCTTCTGCGCTCGCCGGCGCTTCACCGTCGGTGATGAAGCGGCCGCAGCATTGCGCAAATGGCGCTGCGGCTCCGCAGTGGCATGAAGAAGCGGCCGGTCTATTCAACATCCGTGGGCTTTCCAACATCCGTGGGCTTTCATGCTGGCGCTACTGCGGCTTTTTCTCTTCTTTTTGTGCGACTGGCCCGCCCTCTTTCTTCCACGCACCAAAACCACCTTCGATGTGCGCGACGTTGGTCATGCCCATCTCCTGCAAGGTTTTGGCGGCCAGGGCGCTACGCCAGCCGCCGCCGCAGAAAAGCACGAACTCTTTGTCTTCCTGCGCGAACACGGGCTTGAAGTACGGGCTCTCGGGATCGACCCAAAACTCCAGCATGCCGCGCGTGGCATGCAGTGCGCCGGGAATAACGCCTTCGCGTTCCAGCTCGCGCGGGTCACGAATGTCCACGAACACGATGGTTTCGCGGCCGTGCAGGCTAATTGCCTCCACCACCGCATAGGTTTTGATTTGTGCGCCTGCTTCAGCCAGCAGCAGCTTGTAGCCCTTGGTAATTGGCATGATCGCCCTCGCTCACAGCACCATGGTTTTGGAAAACAGCCGCATTACCACCACGCCGCCAATGATCATGGCAATGCCAATCACAGACGCAATATCCAGCGCCTGCTTCAGCCACAGCCAGCCCACGATCACCACCAGCGCGCTGCCCGCGCCCGACCAGATGGCGTAGGTAATGCCTACCGGAATCACTTTGAGAATATGCGTCAGGCAATAAAACGCCATGCCATAGCCGGCCACCACGAGCGCGAGCGGAATCGGGCGCTTGAAGCCATCCACCTCGCGCAGGGCGATTGTGCCCACCACTTCGAACACCACCGCCACGGACAGCCAGATCCAGTGCATCGCCTGCTCCACAAGTTTGTTTACAAGCATACAGGCGTTAAGCTTGCTGCCTGACTCATCAACCAGGACGCGCATATGGCCGGGGCCAGCCTTCTCACACTACTGGATGACATCGCCACCATTTTGGACGACGTGTCCGTCATGACCAAAGTCGCCGCCAAAAAGACCGCCGGCGTGCTGGGCGACGATCTGGCGCTCAATGCCGAGCAAGTCACCGGCGTGCGGGCCGACCGCGAGCTGCCGGTGGTGTGGGCGGTGGCCAAAGGATCGCTGGTTAACAAGGCCATTCTGGTGCCGACCGCGCTGGCAATCAGTGCGTTTGCGCCCTGGGCGGTGACGCCGCTGCTGATGATCGGCGGCGCATTTCTCTGCTATGAAGGTTTTGAGAAGCTGGCGCACAAGTTTTTACATGGTAAGCACGAAGAAGAGCAACGTCACCAAGAGCTTGTGCGCGCCGTTGCCGATGAAAAAGTTGATCTGGTCGCGGTGGAAAAAGACAAAATCAAAGGCGCAATCCGCACGGATTTTGTGCTGTCTGCAGAGATCATCGTCATCACACTGGGCGTGGTGGCCGACAAACCGTTTGGCACGCAGGTAGCCGTGCTGTGTACGGTGGCGGTGCTGATGACGGTTGGCGTGTACGGCCTGGTGGCTGGCATCGTCAAGCTGGACGATGCCGGGCTGCACATGAGCAAGAGCGGCAGCGGTGCGGTGCAGGCCTTGGGCCGCGGCATCTTGTGGTTTGCGCCGTGGCTGATGAAAGCGCTGTCCATCGTGGGCACGGCGGCGATGTTCCTGGTGGGCGGCGGCATTCTGGTGCACGGCATTGCGCCGCTGCATCACTGGATTGAGCATCTGGTGCAAAACTGGAACGGTTTTGCCAAAGCTGTGGTGCCCACGCTGTTTGATGGTGTGGCCGGCATTGTGGCGGGCGCAGTGGTGCTGGCAGTGGTAAGCCTGTTTGCCAAGCTGCTGCCCAAAAAAGCAAAGGAAAATCCCGCAGCATGAACTATGTGCCCTTGATCGAAGCCACGCGCGGCGGCTTTACTGAATGCATTCATTACGGCGCGGTGGCGGTGGTAGACGTGCAGGGCAAAGTGGTTGCGCACGCGGGCGATCCGCATTTGGTCACCTTCACACGCTCCACGCTCAAGGCCTTGCAAGCGCTGCCCTTCATGCAAGCCGGCGGCGCAAAAGCACTGGGTTTTGAGCCGCGCCATGTGGCCATGCTATGCGCAAGCCACAACGGCGAAGACATGCATGTCACGGCGGTGCAAGAAATGCTCACCAAGGCGGGCACAACCTACAAGCGCCTGCAGTGCGGTTGCCACGTGCCGGGCAAGTATTCCTACTTTGATTTGCCGCTTCCCGCGGGTGAAACGTTTGATGAGCGGCACCACAATTGCTCAGGCAAGCATTCCGGCATGCTGGCGTTTTGCGCGCTGAATAGCTTGAGCGATGCAAACTACATCGACCCGGCGCATCCGCTGCAGCACGCCATTCGCACGCAGGTGGCGCGCGCGGTGCGGATGGATGTTCAAGATCTCAAGATGGGTATCGACGGCTGCAGCGCGCCTAATTACGCCATGCCGATCTCCGCGCTGGCGCTGGGCTACGCGCGACTCGCATCGGGCAGCGCAGATACGGAGTTTGGCGAGCAGTTTGCGCAGCTTGCAAGCGCCATGACGGCGCATCCAGAACTTGTTTCAGGCACCGGCCGCGAAGATGCGATGTTGATGCGCGCGGGCCGCGGCGACTGGGTCAGCAAAGTGGGCGCAGACGGCGTGCAAGTGATCGGCAGCAAAAGCCGCGGCCAGGCGTTTGCACTGAAGATTTCAGACGGCGGCAAACTCGCGCGCGGCACGGCCACGGTAGCGGCGCTGGAACAACTGGGCTGGCTGGATGATGGGCAGCGCAAGGCATTGGCGCCGCTGCAATCCGCAGCCATCGCCAACGCGCGCGGCACATTGGTAGGTGAGCGCCGCGCAGCCTTCACGCTCGAAGTCGCAAAGTAGACTACGCAATATCCATGCGGGTTTTCAGGCAAAAATGGCTCAAAACCCGCATGGATATTGCGCAAAGCTACTTTTTCGCCGCAAATTCCGGTGCGTAAAGCGCCTTGAGCGCGCCGCACTCCTTGCCCGCCCAATCCTTTTCGCACAGGGTACGTACATCGCCGCACATGCGCTCGCCGGCGTTTTGCAAGTTTGCAAGCAGCACCGCATCTACCGGGCCGATGCCGGCCACAAACACTACTTCACCGGGCTTTGCGCTGGCCGTCACGCCCGGCCCCATGGCGCGGCAGGTGTTGGCCACCATTTGCGCGGCGCACTGCCTGGTCAATTGGTCCAGCTGCGCCGGCGTGGCGCCGCGCTCGGGCGCACAAGCGGCCAGCAAGGCCGCGCCTGTGCATGCGAGCAGGGGTGTGCGCAGCGCGGGAGGCAAGAAGAAAGGGGTCATTCGCATGGTCTGTTTGGTGCGAGGGTGATCATTGGTTTTTGCGCAGTGCAGATGCATGACTTTGCCAATAGCGATAAAGTTCACCAGCAGCGATCAAAAAACAGAAGGTGAGTACGACATGAACAAGCTCTATTTTGCGCCAGGTGCGTGCTCTTTTGTGCCCCATGTGGGTCTGGAACTGATCAAAGCGGCCAGCGGGCAGGACTTTGAAACGCAGATCGTCAAGCTGCACAAGGGCGAGCAAAAGCAGCCGGAATTTCTAGCGCTCAACCCCAATGGCCAGGTGCCGGTGCTTGCGGTGGGTGGCAAGGCGCTGCACCAGATCGTGGCAATCTGCGAGTATCTGGACCGCATGTTTCCGCAAGTGGGGCTGCTGCCCGCCGATGCGTGGGAGCGCGCGCAGGCGCTGTCGATGCTGGCATGGTTCAACAACACCGTGCATCCGACCTTTACGCATTTTTTCATGCCGAACAAATTTGCTGAAGACGACGCGGCGCATGCCGAGCTCAAGCGCTTTGCGGCGTCACAGTACCGGCCGCTGCTGGAGCGGATCCAAACGCAGATTAAAAGCGCAAACCCGTACTGGCTGGGCGCCAAACCCTCGCTGCTTGACGCGTATGCGCTGACGCTGTTTCGCTGGGGCGGCTTTACCGGCATCGACCCGGACTCGATGCCGGTGTACAAGGCCTACATCGATCGCGTGGCGGCGCATCCGCAGGTGGCGGAAGTGATTGCACGTGAGGGCATCAAACTAAGCACATTTCAAAAGGCATGACGCAGTATCCATGCGCTTTTTGAGGCATTTTTGCCTGAAAATGCGCATGGATATTGCGTAGAGCACATATTTCGCTGTGATTTTTGCGGCGATTTGCGCTAAACTTGCAGTTTGAAAATGCAGGCCGCGCCTACAAGGTGCGGCCGTGCAATCTGCCGGAGCAGTTCGTTGTTCAAAACCTTTGAGAAGCTGGTCGACCCTTATCCAGAGTCTGCGCCGGCCGCCTATCCCAAAACCTTTTTTGTCTTTATGTGGGCCTGCACCAAGGGTGCGCGCGGCCCGCTGGCGGCCATTGTCGTGCTGGCCGCGGCCATTGGCGCGTTTGAAGCGCTCTTGTTTGCCTTCATGGGCCAGATTGTCGATTGGCTGGCCAATGTGCCGCCTGCGCAATTGTGGGAGCGTCATGGCACCACGTTGACTGGCCTTGCCGCGCTGCTCGTGGGCAGCATGGTGCTCACGCTGGCCTGGGCGCTGCTGCGTTTTAACAGCATCAACGGCAACTTGCCGATGCGGCTGCGCTGGAACTTTCACCGCCAGTTGCTTGAGCAAAGCATGGCGTTTTACCAGGATGAATTTGCCGGCCGCATCTCCACCAAGCTGATGCAGACTGCACTGGCGGTGCGCGATGTGTGGATGATCGCCAGCGACATCCTGGTGTACGTGCTGGTGTACTTTGGCACGCTGATCATTGTGCTGGCCGGTTTTGATGCGCTGCTGCTGATTCCGTTTCTGATGTGGTTTGCTTTGTACCTGCTGATGATGTGGTATTTCGTGCCGCGCCTATCCAAGATTGCGCAGACACAGGCCGATGCAAGATCGATGATGACCGGGCGCATTACGGATGCGTACACCAACATTGCCACCGTCAAATTATTTTCACACTCGCGGCGCGAGGCCGGCTTTGCGCACGCCGCGATGGACGAGTTCTTGGGCACGGTGCACAAGCAAATGCGCTATGTCACCTGGGTAGACCAGCTCAATCAACTGCTTTCGGTGCTGCTGATCGGCTCGACCATGGCGCTGGCGCTGTGGCTGTGGTCTAAAGGGCAGGTGGGCGTGGGCGCAGTGGCCGCCGCCAGCGCCATGTCGCTGCGGCTCAATGGCATTGCGCACTGGATCATGTGGGAGATGGCCACGCTGTTTGAGCATGTTGGCACAGTGGCCGACGGCATGGGCATCTTGTCCAAACCGCGCGCGATTGTGGATGCCGGCGATGCCAAACCGCTCGTGGTGCGCAAGGGTGAAGTCACGTTTGAGAATGTGAGTTTTGCCTATGGCGGTAAGACCGATGTGATCGACCGATTTACGCTGACCATCGCGCCGGGCGAGAAAATTGGCTTGGTGGGCCGCAGCGGTGCGGGCAAGAGCACCATCGTTAATCTGCTGCTGCGCTTTTACGACCTGCGCAGCGGCCGCATTTTGATCGACGGGCAGGACATCGCGCATGCCACGCAAGACAGCCTGCGCGCGCAGGTAGGCATGGTCACGCAGGACACATCGCTGCTGCATCGCAGCGTGCGGGACAACATTTTGTACGGCCGGCCTGACGCAATTGATGACGACATGATCGCTGCCGCCGTGCGCGCAGAGGCGCACGACTTCATTCAACATCTAACCGATCCGTCTGCCCGCCAAGGCTACAACGCGCATGTGGGCGAACGCGGCGTGAAGCTCTCGGGCGGGCAGCGCCAGCGTGTGGCGATTGCACGCGTCATGCTCAAAGACGCGCCGATCCTGTTGCTGGACGAAGCCACCAGCGCGCTGGACTCCGAGGTTGAAGCCGCCATCCAAACCAGTTTGTACAAATTGATGCAAGGCAAAACCGTGGTGGCAATTGCGCACCGCCTCTCCACCATCGCCGCGATGGACCGCTTGGTGGTGATGGACAAAGGCCGCATCGTGGAAATGGGCGACCACAAAACGCTGCTCGCGCAAGGCGGCCTGTATGCACGGCTGTGGGAGCACCAAAGCGGCGGGTTTTTGGGTGAGGAAGTTGATGACGATGAAACCGCATTAAGCGGCTCGTTGAAGGCTTAGCTGACCCGCACTACTTCACTCTAATGCGGACCATCCCCGTAGCGGTTCCAAAGACAATACTGCGATCATCGTTGACAACGTGCGAGTTACCACCATCGACATAGTCGCGCGATGCATCAAGCGGCAAGGAGAACGCTACTTGCCCGGTTGCGCGATCAAGACCTCGATAGACGTTGCGGCAGTCGTCCCCGCGGCCGATGCCGTAGATAAGATTGGATGCCGTGCTGATGGTCATCACATTGTTGAATTGCACTTCAGGGTTGACCCAAGCCAGTTGCATTCGGCGCGCAGTTGCGTCCCAGCGCGCCATCTGCACGCCACGTAGCGACCCGCAGCCGGGCGAGAACCCGGAATACTGCGCTACCGCAATGTCATAGCCAGCGACTGGGGGTGAATTTTCCACAGTGAACCCCGCGCCCTCCCAGGTTGCGTAGGGCAAGGGCATCACGGCGGCGACGCGCCGATCCTGACCGGGCACGCCCTGCCAATGAGCGGGAATCTCGTCGCGCCAAAACGCGACGAGATTGTTTTGGCGATGACTGTCCACCACCACGACAAGCTTGTCCATGCCACCTCTGCCCACCAGTGTAGGCGTAGTACCAGAGCCCGTACACGAACTACCCTTTACCACTTTCAGTACTTCACGCGATGGGTATTTAGACGGTTCGCCGCAACCCGGGCCGCGAAAATCATAAGGCGAGCGCCATAACAACGTGAAGCCGTTGCCGGTCCAGTGCAACTTAGTCATGGCGTAGTACGAGACGACAAAAAGATTGCCGCTCTCATCCACCGGAAAAGAGTTGTGCACTGTCACGTCGCCCGTTGCGCGCCCCAAATCAAACGCGCGCCACTGCGAAAAGTCCGTTTTCACCGCACCGACCCAAGCCTCATTGGTCACAAAAATCAGCCAGCCGTCAAAACTCAAGTTGATCACCGTAGCTGATCCTTTGATCTGCTCGGGCAGTACAAATTTTTCTTCCAACACAATTTCGGAATAAGGGTTGCGCGGATCGCGCTCGCCAAATCGCAGGATTGCGCGCTCCTTGGTGCTGGGCACAAACGCTTTGTTGCCGCGGCCAAGCTGCATGTTCCAGTGAATATTCCAGTCCATGACGCGCGGGGTAATCACATACCCACCAGCAAACGTAAAGCGGTCGCCCGCGATGTGCGCTTTGACAATCCCGGTAAGGTTGGTGCTCCAAGCCGTGCGCGATCCATCCGGATAGCGTTCTGACAGGTGCATCTGCGTCGGCGCGCCCCCGCGTGCAAATGCAGATGGCAGCGCCACATACTGCGCCTCCAGTTGATCGCCAACTTCGGGGCCACGCAGTGGTGTCGCCGCCTGGGCGTACCCGTTACGGTGAAACTGAGGCCATGGCGAATCTGCCGCGAAGGGGTTGGCCGGCGCCGCGCCTTGCTGGTCTACCCCCGTATCTGCACGAGCATCGTGAAGCTGCAAGGCGACCGTCACGGCCATGAATAAAAACCACCAGCGCATGATTTACCTCCAGAACAAGAACTGGTTAAGGCCGGCGACCGGTTACCGTTGTGTTGACCGTACCGTCCGGGTTGCGGCTGCGGTCAACCCACCGCTTGCCACCTTTTGGGCCAGTCGCTGCAGCGTCAAGCGCCCCGTCTGCGCCGCGGCTGCGGTCTACCGTGGTTATGCCGCCCCGCGGCCCGGTGACGGTGCTGTCTATCACACCATCCGGTCCGCGGCTGCGATCATAGGTAGTGGTGCTGCCATCGCGGTGGGTGACGACCGTATCAACCGTACCATCTTGCCCGCGCGTGCGGTTCACTGTTGTGGTGGTGCCGTCGCGGTTGGTGATGGCCGTGTCCACCGCACCGTCGCCGCCGCGGCTTCGGTCCAGCGTACGGGTCTGGCCGTTTGGAGCGGTCACGCTGCGGTCAATCAGTCCATCTGCGCCGCGACTGCGATCCACCGAACTCACGTTGCCCTTGGGGCCAGTGATTGTGCTGTCAACCACACCGTCGCCGCCCCGATACCGGTTCACTGCAGTTGTGTTGCCATTAGGCCCAGTGGCCACGCTGTCAGTCACGCCATCAGCGCCGCGTGTGCGGTCTAGCGTGGTTACACCGCCGCGCGGACCGGTGATTGTTGCATCGCGATTGCCTTGCGTATCGCGGTAGCGGTCTACGCGCGTTACGCCTCCTCGCGGCCCAGTGGTGGTGCCATCCACCAGACCATCTGCACCGCGCTGCCGTGTTGTGGTGCGGGCATAGCTGCCCACAGGCTTGGCTGCTTTTTCTGCCTTGGCCACGCGCTCGCGCGCCGGCGCCTGCGTCGGCGCACACCACAGCGAAAGGGCCGCAATTGTTGTGAGTGCCGCTGCCGATAACTTCATATCATTCAACATGATGTGCTTCTCCTTGTTGTTTCATAAAACCTGCCGCTCGTTATGCATAGCTTATGAGTCTGAACGCGGCATGGCGAGGCACGGGTATGTCGTTTTGCTGCAGTTATTTCAGAGCTGAAACAAAAGGCCGCGATAAACCGGCGAACGACATTGTTCGTTACACTTGGTTGAGTGATGTGTCACCCCACATGAACAACACACAACCGACCATCTTGGTGGTGGATGATGACGCGGAGTTGCTGGAAATGCTCAGCGGGTTCTTCGCGGAGCATGCGCTGCGGGTACATACCGTCCCGTCGCCGGCTGCAGCGGAGCCGTTTTTAAAACACACGCGGCCCGATCTCATACTGCTTGACCATATGCTGCCGGGCGAAACGGGCCTGCAGTTTCTCAAACGCTTGCGTGACCGCGGTGAACGCGCGCCGGTCATCATGCTAACGGCGCGCGGCGATCCAATTGACCGGGTGCTCGGGCTGGAATTGGGCGCGGACGACTATGTTGCCAAGCCCTTTGACCCGCGTGAATTGTTGGCCAGGATCCGCGCGGTACTGCGTCGCACGGCCAACGCACCAGACCCTGCGCTCGAAGCGGCCTATCAATTCGGACCATTCATCCTGAGCGCGTTGGGCCGCGAACTCACGATCCGCCGTGGCGATGTGCAAGAGTCGGTAGCGCTAACCAGCGCCGAGTTCAAGCTGCTGCTCGCTTTTGCGCGTTCGCCACATCGCACCCACAGCCGTGATGACCTTACCCGTACCGTGCAGGCTGGCAACTACGCACCGCTTGCCCGTGCAGTTGATGTACAGATCACGCGGCTGCGCAAAAAGCTGCAAGCCGTTGCGCCAGAGTTCGATTTGATCGCGACAGTGCGTGGCGAAGGCTACGTATTCACACCACCCAAGTTCACGCATAAGGATTGATGCCTTGCGCACGTGGGGTAGCACCAGCTTAATGACGCGTTTTTTTCTGGCGCAGGTGCTGGCAGTCATTGTCGCCGTGACCCTCTTTGGTGCAATGATCAGCTATGGCCTTGCGCAGCGGTTTGGCGAACACTATGCGCAGCGCTGGGCGCCTTCGCTGCATGCAGTCCTGAAGGCGGAAAATGTTTCAGCTATGCCCGCTTCGCGCCACGCAGACAGCGAAATAAAGATCGCGGCCGCGCCACCTGACGCGCCGCTTGCCCGCATCCCGCGCGGCTCAATGCGATTTGATGCCTTGCAATCGAAGTTGCGCGAACAGGGCCTGCCCGTGGCGGAAATGCGTATCAGCGGGCTGACGGGTAACGCAGTAGTGTGGCTGCGGCTGCAAGCAGCGACTGGGCCGGCGCGGTGGGCCGCAATCCCGGCGCCGGTTGAAGGCATCGAAGTTCCGCGCCAAGTGCACTTGACGATTCTGGCCACATTGCTGGTGGTGGCGGTCTTGGCCTGGCTGTTGTCGCGCTGGCTCACCGGTCCGACGCGCAATTTGGCGCCGGCGATGCGCCGTGCGCAATCTGGCGAACTGACGGCGCACGCCGACCTCGTCGGCACCACTGAGCACCGCGAGCTTGCCCAGGGATTTAACCGCATGATGACCGCCTTCGCCAATGCGGAGCGCGAGCGCGATTTAATGCTGGCCGGAATCTCGCATGATCTCCGCTCTCCGCTGACTCGCATCCGTATGGCGGCTGAGGGCGTGAACGATGCAAAGGCGCGCGAACGGATTGTGCGCAACGTCGAGGTTGCCGATCAGGTGCTGGGCAGTTTTCTGGACTTCGTGCGCCTTGACCATACCGAGCTGACCGATGATGTGGATGTTGTCGAGCTCACGCATCAAGTAGCCGCTGTCAACCAAATTGATTCAGCCCGCCTGGGCATCACTTTGCCTGATGCATTTTCAATTCGCGGCAGTGCGCTGTTGCTAACGCGCGCGCTTCAAAACCTGATCGACAACGCCAACCGCCACGGCAAACCGCCGGTCTGGCTCGCGGCGAAGATCGAACATCAGGTGCTGCTGCTGTCCGTCACCGATCACGGCCAGGGAATTGCAGAAGCGCAGGCTCAAGAGGCGATGCAGCCGTTTGTACGTTTACCCAACCACCGCGAGGGGGAAGGAAGCGGGCTGGGGCTGGCGGTTGTCGACCGGATTGCACGGCGTCACGGTGGGTGCC
>JBJOQV010000207.1:0-3569 GCA_046049785.1 Pseudomonadota bacterium | reverse complement strand
GTTGCGGCATCCACGCTCGGCGCGGGCGGCGGATTTTGCATGTCAAAGGTGATGATTTCAGATTCCACGCGCACCTTGAGCTTGCGAAACGGCACGTGCTGGCTAAGACTTTTCTTCACATGCAGGCCGGTAAAGCGAGCATCCTCGCCTAGCTGAGCGAGAAAGCGGTCAATCGATGCTGCATCGCCGGCTAAAAACAGGTTGATGCCTTCTGGCGCGACCAGGATCGATCCCTTGAGCGCGCAGGCCTGCGCAAGGCCTTCTACCTGCTGCGCCACTTGCGCAGAGTCGGCAATGGCAACGAAGCGGTAGGCAGCGATATTGACAACTGGTTCCACTGAGCAACTCCAAGAACTATAGAACCGGATTGTAGGTCCGCCGGTGTCTGCGTCCTCTCGTAGAATGCATGTATGACTTCGCCAAATTTTGTGCACCTGCGCGTGCATTCCGAGTATTCCATTGTGGATGGATTGACGCGCATCCCGGACCTGATCAAGGTGGCCAAGGCCGATGGTGCCGGCGCAGTCGCGTTGACCGATGCCGGCAACCTGTTTGGGCTGATCAAGTTCTATAAAGCTGCGCGCAGTGCAGGAATCAAGCCGGTGGTGGGCGTGGACGTGGGCGTGAGCAATCCCAAAGACCTCGATCATCCCAGCCGCTTGCTGCTGCTCGCGCAAAACCACGCCGGATATTTGAATTTGTGCACGCTGCTCACGCGCGCGTTTCTCGAGAATCAGGTAAAGGGCCGCGCGGAACTGCACGCGGATTGGTTAACGCCCGATGTCACGCATGGGCTGATCGCGCTGTCTGGCGCAATGCAAGGTGAAATTGGGCTGTCACTCGCGGCCGGAGGCGATGCGCAAACAGCGGCGCAGACCTGGGCTGCGCGCTTTCCAGGCCGGTTTTTCATTGAGCTGCAGCGTACCGGCAGCGCAGAGTCGGCACGGTACACGCAGCAAGCAGTACAGCTTGCGGCAAGCCTTGCATTGCCGGTGGTGGCAACGCACCCCGTGCAGTTTGTGCATAAAGAAGAGTTTCGCGCGCATGAGGCGCGTGTCTGCATTGCCGAAGGTGAAATCCTGGGCAATCCGCGCCGGCCCAAGCGGTTCAGCGAGGAGCAGTACTTCAAATCTCAGGCGGAGATGGCTGCGCTGTTTGCCGATGTGCCTTCCGCGCTTGCCAACTCCGTGGCGATTGCGCAGGCCTGCAATCTGAGCCTGAGTCTGGGCAAGCCCATGCTGCCGGCGTTTCCCACACCTGAGGGAGTGACGCTGGACGATTACTTTGTGCAGCTGGCTAGAGAGGGGCTGCAACTGCGCATGGCGCAGAATTTTCCAGACCCCGCAAAGCGCGAAGCAAAACGTGCGCAGTACGAAGATCGGCTGGGCACTGAGTGCGCCACCGTGATCAAAATGGGCTTTCCAGGCTACTTTTTGATTGTGGCTGACTTCATCAACTGGGCCAAGAAAAACGGTGTGCCGGTGGGGCCGGGGCGTGGCTCGGGCGCTGGGTCGCTCGTGGCGTATGCGCTGGGCATTACCGACCTTGACCCGCTGCCGTACGACCTGCTGTTTGAGCGCTTCCTGAACCCTGAGCGCGTGTCGATGCCTGATTTTGACATCGACTTCTGCCAGGACAATCGCGACAAGGTCATCGACTACGTCAAGCAAAAGTACGGCAAAGACAGCGTGAGCCAGATCGCAACCTTTGGCACGCTCGGTGCCAAGGCGGTGATCCGCGATGTTGGGCGCGTGCTTGATCTGCCATACAAATACTGCGACAGCTTGTCCAAACTGATTCCGCATGTGCCGACCGATCCGTGGGATCTTGAGCGCACGCTTCGCGAAGAGCCTACGTTCAAAGAGCGCGTGGAAAGCGAAGATGAGGCCAGGCAACTGGTTGAACTTGCGCGGCCGCTGGAGGGGCTGACGCGCAACGTGGGCATGCACGCCGGCGGCGTGTTGATCGCACCAGGCAAGCTCACCGATTTTTGCCCACTGTATTGCCAGCCCGGTGCTGAAGACGCGGCAGTGAGCCAGTTTGATAAGGACGACGTTGAAACGGCCGGTCTTGTGAAGTTTGACTTTCTCGGTCTGCGCAACCTGACGATTATTGACCTGGCCGTGCGCTATGTGCGGCAATTCAATCCTGACAAGACAGACTTCAGCCTTGAAGAGCTGGCGCGGTTTGATGACCCGGCGACCTACAAGTTATTTGCGGCAGGCAATACAACCGCGGTGTTCCAGATGGAAAGCCGCACCGCGCGCGATCTGTGCAAAAAGCTAAACCCCACAACTTTTGAGGACATCGTCGCACTCAATGCGCTGAACCGCCCCGGCCCGCTGAACTCCGGCATGGTGGATGACTACATCGCGCGCAGCAAAGAGCAGCGCCAGACCGGTCGCGGCAAACCCGATTGGTACTTTCATCCCGAATTGGAACCGGTGCTGCGCGGCACCTATGGCGTGATGGTGTATCAGGAGCGGGTCATGCTCGTCGCTCAAATACTCGCCGGCTACACGCTGGGCGGCGCTGACTTGCTGCGCCGCGCGATGGGTAAGAAGAAAAAAGAGGAGATGGACAAGCAGCGCGAAACCTTCACCTCCGGCGCGGTGGCGCGGGGCGTGGATCCATCGCTCGCTACGCATTTGTTTGATTTGATGGCTAAATTTGCTGACTATGGCTTTAACAAGAGCCACTCGGCGGCGTATGCTGTGGTCGGCTATCAAACGGCCTACCTCAAGTGCCATCATCCGGCGGAGTACATGGCCGCGACCATGTCCTCCGATATGGACGATACGGACAAGATCCAGATTTTCTATGCGGACACGCTGGAGCAGGGCATCAAGGTGTTGCCGCCGGATGTAAATGCGTCCGGCTACCGGTTTTTACCGGTTGAGGACGGTAATGTTCCACCCAGGACGATTCGCTACGGCCTGGGCGGCGTCAAGGGCACCGGGCAGGCGGCGGTGGAGGCCATCGTTACTGAGCGCGAAGCAGGTGGCCCGTATAAAGACTTGTTTGATTTTTGCCAGCGTGTGGACAAACGCGCTGTAAACCGGCGTGCGATCGAAGCGCTGATCCGCGCCGGTGCGTTTGATCTCTTGAACGACCACCGCGCGCAGCTACTGGCAAACCTGGATACCGCGCTGGCGGCTGCCGAGGCTGCCCAAGAAGCGGCTGCGCAAAATTCCCTGTTTGGCGACGTGATGCAAGCCGCGGCTGATTTACCGCTCGCGCCCGCGGAGCGCTGGTCAGAGCGTACGCGTCTAGCAGAGGAAAAATCTGCGCTAGGCTATTACTTCTCCGGCCATCTGTTTAACGCTTACCGCAATGAAGTGCGCAAGTTCGCTCCAAAGTCGCTTGATCGACTGGAAGACAGCCGCGACGTGCAGGTGATTGCCGGCATCGCTGCGTCGGTCCGCGTACAGATCGGCAAGCGCGGAAAGATGGCCTACCTCGTTCTGGATGACGGCAGTGCAAAAGTTGAAGTAGCCGTATTTGCCGAAACCTTGGAGCGCGTACGCGGCTGGCTCAAAGAAGATGAACTGCTCGTGATTGCCGGAAAA
>JBJOQV010000206.1:0-3169 GCA_046049785.1 Pseudomonadota bacterium | reverse complement strand
AAGCTCATGAAGGTGGCGGGCGCCTATTGGCGCGGCGATCACCGCAACGAAATGTTGCAGCGCATCTATGGGACGGCGTGGTCCACCAAAGATGAGCTTCAGCAGTACCTCACGATGCTGGAAGAGGCTGAGAAGCGCGACCACCGCCGCCTGGGCCGCGAGCTCGACCTGTTCCACCTCGACGAGCACAGCCCCGGCACGGTGTTCTGGCACCCCAAGGGCTGGGCACTGTGGCAGGAGGTCGAGCAGTACATGCGCCGTGTGTACCGCAACAACGGCTACCAGGAAGTCAAGGGCCCGCAGATCCTGGACAAGGCCCTCTGGGAGAAGACGGGCCACTGGGACAAGTACCGCGACAACATGTTCACGACCGAGTCGGAAAAGCGCGACTACGCGCTGAAACCGATGAACTGCCCGGGCCACATCCTGATCTTCAAGCAGGGCGTCAAGAGCTATCGCGACCTGCCGCTGCGCTACGGCGAGTTCGGCCAGTGCCACCGCAACGAGCCCAGTGGCGCCCTGCACGGCATCATGCGCGTGCGCGGCTTCACGCAAGACGACGGTCATGTGTTTTGCACACCTGCGCAAATCCAGCAGGAATGCGTCGATTTCACGGCAAAACTACAGCAGGTTTACCGCGACTTTGGCTTTGACGAGGTGATCTACAAAGTGGCTACGCGGCCGGAAAACCGTGTGGGATCGGATGAAGCCTGGGACAAGGCCGAGGCGGCGCTGATGGAAAGTTTGCGCGCCTCGGGTTGCGAATATGTCATTTCTCCGGGCGATGGCGCGTTTTATGGGCCCAAAATCGAGTACTCGCTCAAAGATGCGCTGGGCCGCGTTTGGCAGTGCGGAACGATGCAGGTGGACTTCAATACGGCCGAGCGATTGGGTGGCGAGTACGTGGGCGAAGACAACTCCCGCCACACGCCCGTGATGCTGCACCGGGCGATTGTGGGCAGCCTAGAGCGCTTTATCGGCATGCTGGTGGAAAACTATGCCGGCGCCATGCCCGCCTGGCTTGCGCCGGAACAAGTTGTTATTTGCTCAATTGCCGAAAGTTCCGCCGCGTACGCCCAAAAAGTGGGAGAAACGCTGAAAAAACAAGGGTTTAGAGCATCGGTGGATTTGCGGGGCGAGAAAATCACCTATAAAATCCGAGAACATAGTCTGCAGAAAGTGCCGTACATCCTGGTCGTTGGCGACAAGGAAGCGCAAGCAGGCTCGGTGGCCGTGCGGGGCCGCGGTAATCGCGAACTTGGCGTCATGCAACTGGATGCGTTCTCTGCGCGTCTGCAGGCCGAGGTCAGCGATAAATCGCACGAGCTGGACAAGCTCGTCCCCGGCGCGGCTTAATTTTTTGGATTTTTGGAGATTCACGCATCGCTACAGTAGAAAGAGCTAACCGTATCAACGGCGAAATCAATGTGCCCGAAGTGCGATTGATCGGCGTTGACAACGAGCAGATCGGAGTAGTCAAGACTCTCGACGCCCTCAGAATGGCGCAAGACGCCGACGTGGACCTGGTGGAGATTTCGCCCACCGCCGTCCCGCCGGTAGCCAAGCTGATGGACTACGGCAAGTTCAAGTATTCCGAGCAAAAAAAGGCGCACGAAGCCAGGCTCAAGCAAAAAGTGATTGAGGTCAAGGAAACGGTGTTCCGGCCTCAGACCGATGAGCATGACTACCAGGTCAAGCTGCGCAAGATGAAAGAGTTTCTTGAAGAAGGTGACAAATGCAAGGTGCGCATGCGTTACCGGGGGCGCGAAATGGCCCATCAAGAATTCGGCATGCAACTGCTTGAGCGCGTTAGAAACGATCTGGCCGAGCTCAGCGTGATTGAAGCGATGCCAAAGATGGAAGGCCGCCAGATGATCATGGTGCTGGGGCCGAAGAAAAAGAAATAAATCGCGGAAGCGGTTTGTTTCGGTGGCGGGTGATGCGTGACAAGTGACGCGTTGCTAGCGTGACGTAAAAAGTCGCCCGCCATGTGTCACAAGTCACGCAATAAAAGCTGTCGCAGGTCAACAAGGTTCGCGTGGTTGCGAAACACCTGACGAAGCAAATAAAAGGAAGTTGCTATGCCAAAAATGAAGACCAAAAAGAGCGCCGCAAAGCGCTTGGTCGTACGCCCGGGCGGCACCATCAAGCGTGGTCAGGCCTTTAAGCGTCACATCCTGACCCACAAGACCACCAAGAACAAGCGCCATCTACGCGGCACGGAAGCGGTCCATGAGACCAACGTCAAGTCCGTCCACGCCATGATGCCCTACGCTTAAAGCGTGGGCCTTGTTCATTTCTGCAAAGATTAAAGGAGTCTAGAAAATGCCTCGCGTAAAACGTGGTGTCACCGCACGTGCTCGCCATAAACGTGTTATCGCCGCTGCCAAGGGTTTCCGCGGCCGCCGCAACAATGTATTTCGTATCGCCAAACAGGCCGTCATGCGCGCCGGGCAAGATGCCTACCGCGACCGCCGCAACAAAAAGCGTGTCTTTCGCGCGCTGTGGATCACGCGGATCAACGCGGCCACGCGCATGCACGGCATGCCGTACAACCAGTTCATCAACGGCTTGAAAAAAGCCAATATCGGCCTTGACCGCAAGGTACTGGCCGATATGGCGGTGCACGATGCCGCCGGTTTTGCAGCGATTGTTTCCAAGGTGAAGTCCACCCTCGCTGCTTAAGCCGTAGTATTTAGTTAAGTCAGTTCTCAGAGGCGGGGCATCACCTGATGCTCCGCCTTTGTTTTTGTGGTCTTTGTTTTGTGGATTGAAACGGTTCATGAGTTCAGATAGCTTGCAATCACTCGTTTCACAAGCGCACAGCGCGTTTGCGCAGGCGGCCACGCCCGCCGACCTGGAAAACGCCAAAGCGCGCTTTCTGGGCAAGCAAGGCGCCGTGACGGAGCAGATGAAGGCGCTGGCGAGCCTCGCCCCGGAAGAAAAAAAGGCCCGTGGCGCGCAGATCAACGTGGTCAAGACCGAGATCGAAGCGCTGCTTGCGGCGCGCCGGCAGGCGCTGGCCGATGCTGCGCTGAACGCCCGCCTGGCCGAAGAAAAGCTCGATGTAACCCTGCCCGGCCGTGCCAGCAGCGGCGGCAGCATTCATCCGGTGTCGCGCACCTGGATGCGGATTGAAGAGATTTTTGCGTCGATTGGTTTTGATGTC
>JBJOQV010000205.1:0-4683 GCA_046049785.1 Pseudomonadota bacterium | reverse complement strand
ATCCCAAGGGCGACCGCGTCACCACCGCGCTGCTGGCGCAAAAGATCGAAGTGTCCGAGGCTGCGCTGTACCGCCACTTTGCCAGCAAGGCGCAGATGTTCGAGGGCTTGATTGAGTTTATCGAGACCACCGTGTTTGGCCTGATCAACCAGATCACACAAAAGGAAGATGATGGCATCAAGCAGGTGCGGCAAATCATTCACGTGCTGCTGAAGTTTTCTGAGCAGAACAAAGGCATGACGCGGGTGCTGATCGGCGATGCGCTGGTTGCTGAAGACGACCGCCTGCAAGTGCGCATCAACCAGTTTGTCGACCGCGTAGAAGCCGCCATCAAGCAAAGCCTGCGCATCGCCGGCAGCCAGGGCGCCTACGCGGATGAAAAAGACCTTACGCCGCGCGCCAATTTGATCTTGAGCTTTGTGCTCGGCCGCTGGCACCGCTATGCCAAAAGCGGCTTTAAGGCGTCACCGACAGACCATTTGGAAGCGCAGGTGCGGCATTTGCTGGGCTAGGGAAAAGCGGACTACTTACGCCGTTCGGGTTGAGCCTGTCGAAGCCCATTTGCCAATGTGTAGTCGGATGCCATTATCCGCAAATGCGTTTCGACAGGCTCAACGCGAACGGAAATCGGCAGCATTCGCCTAGGTGTCTCGCTTTTCCAGCGCCACCAGCCACACCGCCACCATCACAATCGCCGCGCCGGCTAAAAACAGTGGCGTGAGCTTCTCGCTCAAGAACGCCGCGCTCCAGGCCAGGCCAAATACAGGAATCAACAGCGGCACCGTCTGCGCCCGCACCGGGCCGATACTGACCACCAGCGCCATAAAGCGTGTGGTGGCAAACGCAGAATTTGAAATCGCCAAGATCGCCAGCAAAATCCAGTCGGTAGTGGAAATGCTTTTGACCGGCCATGCAAACGCGGCAAACGGCGCCAGCGCCACCGCAGACACTACCAGCATGCCCAGCGTGAGCTGCGCGGCAGTGATGTGCGATGCATAACGCTTGGTGAGAATTTGCGAGTATGAAAAGCCAAAGCATGCTGCCACGGCGGCGAGCGCTGCAAGCACCACCACCGGCGACAGCGCAATCGGCCCCGCACCCACCAGCAGCGCCACGCCCGCAAAGCCCAGCAGTACGCCGCTCGTCCTGCGCACTGTCAAGCGTTCGTGTAGCACCCATGCTGCCAGCACCGCACCCATTACCGGGACCAGTGCATTGATCACTGCGGAATAGCTGGCCGAGAGCTTGGAAGTCGCCCAGGCAAACAGCGCAAACGGAATCGCGTTGCCAATCATGCCGATCACAAAGATCCATTTGGAATGCGTCACGTGCGGCATCGGCATGCGCCGCGCCAGCATCCACGCCGCCAGCGCCGTCGCGCCGATCGCGCAGCGCAAAAAAGTCAGCGCGAGCACGCCAAACTCCGGCACGATGGTGCGAATGATGGGAAAAGATGCGCCCCACACCGCGGCGAGCATCACAATCTCTGCCAGCGTTTTGGGGGGAATCATTGCGCGGTCGTGAAAAAAAGCGCTTGGCGCAGAATTTTCCTCACGCGCGGGCATGCGAACCGCAGACCGCGCAATGCGGATCGCGTGGCACGCGGATTTCATTGATTGCCATGCTGCGCACATCCAGCAGCAGCAAGCGCCCGGCCATCGACGTGCCAGTGGCCGCCAGCAGTTTGAGCGCTTCGGCCGCCTGCATGGTGCCAATGATGCCGGTGAGTGGCGCAAACACGCCCATCACGGCGCAGCGCACTTCTTCAATATCTTCACCTTCCGGAAACAGGCAGTGATAGCAGGGCGAATCGCTGCTGCGCGCATCAAATACGGCAAGCTGCCCGTCCATGCGTATAGCCGCGCCGGAAACCAGCGGCACTTTGGCGGCCACGCACGCGCGGTTGACTGCGTGGCGCGTCGCAAAATTGTCGCTGCAATCCAGCACCACATCGTGCTGCGGCACCAGCTGCGCGAGCCGCGTGTCAGACAGCTTTTCAATCAGCGGCACAACCTCTACTTCTGGATTGATCGCATGCAGTTGTGTCTGGCCAGAGGTTGCCTTGGGCTGGCCGATGCGGTCGTTGGTGTGCAGAATCTGCCGCTGCAGGTTGGTCAGGTCTACTGTGTCCGGGTCGGCCAGCGTGATGCGCGCTACCCCGGCGCTGGCCAGGTCGTAGGCGGCGGGCGAACCCAGGCCGCCTGCGCCAATCACCAGCACGCGGCCATTACGAATACGCTGCTGCCCTTCAATGCCAATTTCTTCCAGCAAGATGTGGCGCGAGTAACGCAGCAGCTCTGCGTCATTTAGTTCCACCTCGCATTTTTGCCCTGCGCTCAGGCCGCCTCTGTCAATATCGCGCCGACCAACAAAATAGGCCCGACCCGTTCGGGCCTATTGTTTCATGACAGAAGAAAACGTACTTTTTCATCACCGACGGCTTTTCTTCGGGCTTGTCGGCACTGGCCATCGCGGGCTTGGGCTTGGCAATCTGTACCGGCTTGCCCTTAAGCAGATTCATGGCCTGATTGAGCTGATGGTCTTCTGCCGAGCCAAACTCGATCGGCTTGCGGCCTTCGGCGCGCAGCTTCTCAATTTTTTCGGCGCGCTCCACCAGCTCGCGCGCGCGCTGCTCGGCATTCTTGCCGTCTGCGATAGTTTCGTTCTTGCCGGTCAGGTGGCGCTCAATATCGGCTTCGCGCTGGCGCAGCGAGGCGAATATGTCGCCATCCGGCGTTTCTTCTACCAAAAAGTCTGGCTCAATGCCTTTGGCCTGGATCGCGTTGCCTTTGGGCGTGAAGTAGCGCGCCGTGGTCAGCTTGATGCCGGTGGATTGCGACAGCGGGAAGATGGTCTGCACCGAACCCTTGCCAAAGCTTTGCGTGCCGATGATCTTGGCACGGCCATGGTCTTGCAGTGCGCCCGCAACAATTTCTGACGCGCTGGCAGTGCCGCTATTGACCAGCACCACCATCGGCAGCGTGGTGAATACCGGGTTGAGTTTTTTCAGCGGATCTTCACGCAGGCCGCGATAGTCCTCGGGGTTGGCAAAGTACTTGCGGCGATTCTCATCCGTGCGGCCTTCCGTATAGACCACCAGCGTGTCGCGCGGCAAAAACGCGGCAGAAACGCCCACCGCGCCATGCAGCAGGCCGCCCGGGTCATTGCGCAGGTCCAGCACCAGGCCCTTGACCGGCCCGGCTTCAACGGCTTTGTTCAAATGCGTGACGAGGTTTTCAACCGTGCGCTCCTGGAACTGCGTCACGCGCACCCATGCGTAGCCCGGCTCCAACATTTTGCTGCGCACGCTTTGCACCTTGATCACCGCACGGTTCAAGGTAAACACCATCGGCACCGGATTGTCTTTGCGGCTGACGGTCAGCGTAATGGTGGTATTGGGCTTGCCGCGCATCAGCTTCACGGCTTCTTGCAGCGTCAGCCCTTTGGTGGATTTGTCGTCGATGCGGATGATCAGATCGCCGCTCTTGATGCCGGCGCGCGAGGCGGGCGTATCGTCAATCGGCGATTGCACTTTGATAAAGCCGTCTTCGGTGCCCACTTCAATGCCCAGACCGCCAAACTCGCCTTGCGTGCCCACTTGCAGGTCTTTGAATGCATCAGCGTCCAGATACTGCGAATGCGGATCAAGATCCTGCAGCATGCCTTGGATCGCACCTGCGATGAGCTTTTTATCTTCTACCGGCTCGACGTAGTTGGACTTCACCGCGCCAAATACATCGGTAAAGGCGCGGATCTCTTCCAGCGGCAGCGGGCCGCGCGCGTCGCGCTGAGCGACAGCCGTCAGCCCCAAGCTGATCAGCACACCGCCCACACCACCCAAGGCAATCAAGCCAATGCTTTTATTCAACTTCATATGCGTCAAGCCCTCAAGTGCGCAAACTGGGCGCCCACGCACCCAGATGCTTTTGATTCTACGCTTTGCCCCCCGGCTGGCAAGGGCGCAGTACTAGGAGTTGTGACAGGTTGTTGCGGCTTCATGCGTGAAAACCCGTGATGATTGACGCTCTGACAATCGCTGCAACCGAAAATTCACCGCTTTTTCACTTGTTTGCAACCTGCGGCCGCTAGTTTGAGCAGGTTCGTTAAACAAAGTCACGCCGCTGCAGACGCAATTCAACCCGGTTTTGCCGCAGATCGTCGCAAAGGGACTGCGCGGTGCCAAGTCGCAACCCACAATGCCTCCATCGACAAACAGCACCTCCTCCTAAAGAAGAAAGAACCATCATGAGCACCACCGTCAAAGCACTGATTGTTGGCACCACACTGGCCCTCACCGGCGTGACGTTGCTGCAGAACTTTGCTGCCGCACCGGTGGCGCGGCTTGAGCCCGTTGTGGTCTCCGCCAAGCGGGTCGCGGTGCAGCCGCAGGTGGTCACGCTGGATGCGGTGCTTGTTACTGCTACCCGCGCTGATGTCATGGCCGCGCAGTTGCAAGAAGCGACCAAACAGGCCAACGCTTTGCTGCGCAAGGGCAGCTGAGCAAGTAGCGCTGCGCAGGAGAACAGACGCCCGCGCAAAGCCCACGCAATTGATCCCCTAGCTGAGAGAGTTATCTCGGCTATTTCGGCCCCGCTCCTCTAGCGGGGCCATTTTTTTTGCGTGGAAACTATTGCTGGACGCCGCGTTTGGCCACTGGGCACAGCGGGATTTGAGGTGCGAGAA
>JBJOQV010000204.1:0-8591 GCA_046049785.1 Pseudomonadota bacterium | reverse complement strand
TGCAAGCGCAGCGGCTTGAACTCGTCCTCAAGCAGCTCGCCGGCCAGAAAGCGCTGCGTCTGGCCGCGAAACTGCGCGGCGCGTTCGCGCACAATGGTTTTGTCTTTATCGTTGTATTTGTACATGTTTACAGAACCATCTTGAAGCCGGCAAAGGTCAGCATGATCGCCAGCAAAGTACGGGTGAGTTTTTCAGGCAGCGCGCGGGCGATGTAGCTGCCAAATGCAATGGCCGGCACCGAGCCGATCAGCAGGCCAGCCAGCAGCGCGGTATCCACAGTGCCCAGCGCAAAATGGCCCGCGCCCGCCACGGCGGTAAGCGGCACGGCGTAGGCGATATCGGTCCCCGCCACCTCAGCCGGCCGCCAGTGCGGATGCAGCAGCAGCAAGAACGTGGCGCCCAGCGCCCCTGCGCCGATGGAAGAGATAGTCACAAGCAAGCCCAGCACCACGCCACCGGCGACAAGCGCAATCAAGCGGTTGCGCTCAGACAATTGCGCGCTGGGATGCGCACGCAGCCATTCCACGGCTCTGCCGCGGAAGATCAGCGCGACCACGGTGGCCAGCACTGAGACGCCCACCATTTGCTTGATCAGCTTGTTGAGCTGCGCATCCGGCGTGCCATAGGCGTGCAACCATGCCAGCGCCAGCAGCGCGGCTGGAATGCTGCCGGCCAGCAGCCAGAGCACCGCGCGCCACTGCACGGTTTTGGTCAGGCCATGCACGGCGGTGCCCACGCCTTTGGTCACGGCCGCAAACACCAAGTCGGTACCCACCGCCACCGCGGGCGGAATATGAAACACACCGGTCAGAATCGGCGTCATTAGCGAGCCACCGCCCACACCGGTGAGGCCGACGATCAGGCCGACTGCGAGGCCAACCAGCGCGTATTCGAGAGATAAGAAATCAAGCCACATGCCGGCATGGTGCCGGGTTCCAGGCCCAGGTATTGGGGTATTCCTTGGTTTGCTTATTCCAAACTGGCGGGGCGCCGCGGCATATACATATGCTCCAGATAGGGGAATGCGGCGATTTGCACAGTGTGCGCTGCAACAAGCCTTGATAGAATTGGTTTCCAAGGGACTTGACCATTTCACTTTGATGAACGCCCCCGCGCACATTGCCGCGCTTTTGCCTCAAGCCAGCGAACCCGCGCGCCTGCGCGAGATTCCGTACAACTACACGAGCTTTTCCGATCGCGAGATCGTGATCCGCTTGCTCGGCGAAGCTGCGTGGGCCACGCTGTCTGATCTGCGGATGGAGCGGCGCACCGGCCGTTCCGCGCGCATGCTGTACGAAGTGCTGGGCGATATCTGGGTGGTGGAGCGCAACCCGTATTTGCAAGACGATCTGCTGGACAATCGCAAACGCCGCAATCTGCTGATCGAAGCGCTGCACCACCGCTTGAACGAAATTGAAAAGCGCCGCGCCAATGATGCGCGCGAGCATTTTGACTCGGCCAGCCAAGACCGCAGCCGCAAGGTGGAAGGGCTGCTCAAGGCCGCGCGCGCGGCAGTGGAAAAGTTTGAACGCCGCTTCATGGACAGCCATGACCTGCGTGAAAAAACCCGCAAGGTGCTGGGTAAAGTCACGGCCAAAGACAACATCAAGTTTGATGGCCTGTCACGCGTATCGCACGTAACGGATGCGACTGACTGGCGCGTGGAGTATCCGTTTGTGGTGCTTACACCGGATACGGAAGATGAGATTCCGGGCCTGGTGCGTGGCTGTATCGAATTGGGCCTGACAATTATTCCGCGCGGCGGCGGCACCGGCTATACCGGCGGCGCGATTCCGCTCACCTGGCAAAGCGCGGTGATCAACACCGAAAAGCTCGAGGAATTGGGCGCGGTTCAAATCCGCCCCGCGCTGCCGGGCCACGACGATCTGCACAAAGACTATGCCACCGTGTTTTCCGGCGCGGGTGTGGTGACCAAGCGCGTGAGTGATGCGGCGGATGCCGCAGGCTATGTGTTCGCGGTCGATCCTACGTCTGCTGAAGCCAGCTGCATCGGCGGCAATGTGGCCATGAATGCTGGCGGCAAAAAAGCCGTGTTGTGGGGCACGGCACTGGATAATTTGCTCTCTTGGCGCATGGTGGATGCGCAAGGCAATTGGCTGGAAGTCACGCGCATCGAACACAGCCTGGGCAAGATTCATGATGCGCCGCTCGCGAGTTTTGAACTGGTGTGGAAAGACGGCGGCAAACCGTTTGCCAAGGCCGCGGAGCTCAAGCGCGAAACGCTGGTGATTGAAGGCCAGCGCTTTCGCAAGGTTGGCCTGGGCAAAGACGTCACGGACAAGTTTCTGGCCGGTCTGCCGGGCATTCAAAAAGAAGGTTGCGATGGCCTGATCACCAGCGCCACCTGGGTGCTGCACAAAATGCCCAAGCACATCCGCACGGTGTGCCTGGAATTCTTTGGCCAGGCCAAGGATGCAGTGCCGTCGATTGTGGAGATCAAAGACTATCTCGACGCGCAAACGCGCCAGGGCGGCGCGGTACTGGCGGGGCTGGAACATCTGGATGAACGTTATTTGCGCGCGGTGGGCTACGCCACCAAGAGCAAGCGCGGTGTTACGGGTGGGGCCAGTGGCGGCGTGCCCAAGATGGTGCTGATCGGCGACATCGTGGGTGATGATGACAACGCGGTGGCGGTGGCCACCAGTGAAGTCATCCGCATTGCCAACACGCGCGTGGGTGAGGGTTTTGTGGCGGTAAGCCCAGAAGCGCGCAAGAAATTCTGGCTTGACCGCGCGCGCACCGCGGCCATTGCCAAGCACACCAACGCCTTCAAGATCAATGAAGACGTGGTGATTCCGCTGCCGCGCATGGGCGAATACACCGAGGCGATTGAGCGCATCAACATCGAGCTGTCGATCAAGAACAAGCTCAAGATGATTGATGCGCTGGATGATTTTCTGGCGCAGCCCAAGCTGCCGCTGTCGCACACTGGCGATGCCGATATCGAACACTTCAGCGCCGAAGACGTGCTGGGCGACCGCGTCACGCAGGCGCGCACGCATTTGCAGGCGGTCGCCAATCGCTGGCTGCATCTGCTGCACAACATGGACTTGCCGCTTGCGCAAACGCTGGACGACCTGGCGCGCCTGGGAATTGAGGGCGAAGTACTGAAGGAATGCGCCGTACGTGCCAGCACAGCGCCGGCGACCACATTGTTTTCGGTGTTGCAAGACCGCACGATTCGCGTGAGCTTCAAGCGTGAAGTGCGCGCCGTGTTGGCGCGCATCTTTACCGGCGCGTCGTTTGAAACGATTCTGGATGAATGCGAAAAACTGCGCAAACAGGTGCTGCGCGGCCGCGTGTTTGTGGCGCTGCACATGCACGCGGGCGATGGCAACGTGCACACCAACATTCCCGTCAATTCAGATAACTATGAAATGCTGCAAGAGGCCAACGCCACCGTGGCGCGCATCATGCGCATTGCGCGCGAACTGGATGGCGTGATCTCCGGCGAGCATGGCATTGGCATCACCAAGTACGAGTTTTTGAGCAGCGCCGAGACCGCGCCGTTTCACGCTTACAAACACAAGGTGGACCCAAACGGTCACTTCAACAAAGGCAAGCTGCTGCCCGGCGGCGATCTGACCGGTGCGTACACGCCCAGCTTTGGGCTGATGGGGCATGAATCGCTGATCATGAGCCAGAGCGATATTGGCGCGATTGCCGACAGCGTGAAAGACTGCCTGCGCTGCGGCAAATGCAAGCCGGTGTGCGCCACGCATGTGCCGCGCGCCAACTTGCTCTATTCGCCGCGCAACAAGATATTGGCTACGTCCCTGCTCATCGAGGCATTCTTGTACGAAGAGCAAACGCGCCGCGGCGTGAGTATCAAGCATTGGGAAGAGTTTGAAGACGTGGCCGACCACTGCACGGTGTGCCACAAATGCTTGACGCCATGCCCGGTCGATATTGATTTTGGCGACGTGTCGATGAACATGCGCAACCTGCTGCGCAAAATGGGCAAGAAAAGCTTCAACCCCGGCAATGCCGCTGCGATGTTTTTCTTGAACGCGACCGATCCGGCCACCATCAACACGGTGCGCGCCGGCATGATCGGCGTGGGCTACAAGGTGCAGCGCTTTGCCAACGATGTGCTGAAGCTGGCGGCCAAATCGCAGACCAAGGCGCCACCGGCCACGGTGGGTAAGGCGCCGCTCAAAGAACAAGTGATCCACTTCATCAACAAGAAAATGCCTGGCGGGCTGCCCAAGCAGGCGGCGCGCAAGCTGCTTGATATTGAAGATGCGGATTACGTGCCGATCATCCGCGACCCCAAAGCCACCAGCGCGGAAAGCGAAGCGGTGTTTTACTTTCCCGGTTGCGGCAGCGAGCGCTTGTTCAGTCAGGTGGGTCTGGCCACGCAGGCGATGCTGTGGCAGGTGGGCGTGCAAACTGTGCTGCCGCCGGGTTACTTGTGCTGCGGCTATCCGCAGCGCGGCAGCGGGCAGTTTGATAAAGCTGAAAAGATCATTACGGATAACCGCGTGCTGTTTCACCGCGTGGCCAACACACTCAATTACCTGGACATCAAGACCGTGGTGGTGAGTTGCGGCACCTGCTACGACCAGTTGCAGGGCTATGAGTTTGACAAGATCTTCCCCGGCTGCCGCATCATTGATATTCATGAGTTCTTGCTGGAAAAGGGCATCACGCTTGGTGCGAATGGCGGGCAATACCTGTATCACGATCCCTGCCATTCGCCGATGAAACTGCAAGACCCGATGAAAACGGTCAAGGCGCTAGTGGGCGACACTGTGCTCAAGAGCGAGCGCTGCTGCGGCGAGAGCGGCACGCTGGCCGTGTCGCGACCAGATATTTCCACCCAGGTACGGTTTAGAAAAGAAGAAGAGCTGCAAAAGAACGAGGCACAGCTCGCCGCGCTTGCCACCAAGCAAGGCAAGGCCGTCCAAGGCAATACCAAAATCCTCACCAGTTGCCCAAGCTGCCTGCAGGGCCTTTCACGCTATGGCAACGACCTGAACAACGGTCTGCTGGAGGCTGACTACATCGTGGTCGAAATTGCGCGGCAACTGCTGGGCGAAAACTGGATGCCGGAGTACGTTGCGAAGGCCAATGCAGGCGGGATTGAGCGGGTGCTAGTCTGAGCGGCTTGATGCAGGCAGACTGCCCGCTTTGCCAAAACGATGGCGGCACACTCATCTGCCGCACGCCGCACTACCGCGTGGTGTTTGCCGGCGAGCAGGGCTACCCCGCGTTTGTCCGCGTGATCTGGAATAACCACGTCAAAGAGATGAGCGACTTGCCCGCCGGGCAGCAAACCGTGTTAATGCAGGCGGTGTTTGCCATCGAGGCGCAGATGCGCAAGGTGCTTGCGCCGGAGAAAATCAATCTGGCCAGTTTTGGCAACGTGGTGCCGCACCTGCATTGGCATATCGTCCCGCGCTTTGCGGACGATGCGCACTGGCCGCAGCCTACCTGGGGTGCGCGGCAGCGCGAAGGCATCGCGCATGGCGCAGGGCAGTTGCAGGCTTTGGCTGGCACGATTCGCGCTGCGCTACACGCAACGAGCGATCAGGATAATCTGGCTTGAGCGGTCGCAAAGCTTGTTGGCTCGGCGGCCCGATCAAGGCCCCACAACGTTGAGTTCGTTTGTCAGACTCACAAAGCGGCCCGGCACCGCCGGGCTGCCCATATTCGATGTAATGGCCACTGAGACGGTCTGAACGCCGACGGTCGCGAACGCGACGGTGAAGGCGCCGCCCCCAGCAATACTGCCAAAGTTGACCAGGAAAGTCTTGGGTAAAAACCGCGCACCCGTATCGGTCGAACTTAATGTCACCGTGTAAGAGCCTTTGTCAAACCCACAGCCAACGCTAATGGTGCCAGATACGGCCGCGCCACTTTGCACGGTTTTTGGCTCAGTGGCGGCCGGAGAACTAAGCGCCGGACACGCGGCGTTGCCAGGCTCCACGTAGATAAAGTGTTGGCCGTGGGCCTGCTTCGCGGCAATCACCAAGACAAGCAGAGCAAATGCCCGGCAGACTGATTTCATTGCTTCGGAGGGGCCTTATTTGAGCTGCAGAATCCAGCGCACAAGCGTGACAGCTTCCTCTTCGGTCACCTGGGCCTGCGGCGGCATCGGCGCTTGGCCCCAGACGCCCGCGCCGCCCTCGCGAACCTTCTTGACTAACTTCGCCTCGGCACCGCTTTCGGCGGCATATTTGGCCGCGATCTCTTTAAACGTTGGTGCATGGTGGTGCCGGTCGATTCGGTGGCACGCGAAACAGTTCTTGGTTTTGTATAACTCATCGACGTCTTGGGCGAACGCTGCTCCGTTCGACAACCATAGAGCAGCCGCCAGAAAGATTACGCCTTGTCTCATCTTTGCAGTTACCTGAAAAATCGTGGGGGCATACGCGCCCCCACGGATCAAGAAAATGACGGGCGACCGCCGCGAACTAGTTAGGCGTCAAACGCGAGATGGCGCCCTCGTCGGTGGCAACGTACAGGTTGCCATCCGGCCCCTGCACGAGCGAGCGGAAGCGCGCCGCGGGCATAGGCAAGTTCACCGTGGTGCGCGTGGCTGACACGCCGCTCGCTGGGATGTCGAGCACGTCAAGCCGGTTGCCCACCGGCGTTCCGTGGATGCCGATGCCAGCAAAGCCGATGATCATCTTGCCGTTCCAACCCTTCCACTGCGGACCGTTCAGGAAGGTGCCGGTGAACAGCCCCTGCGACAGGCCATCGTTTGTCCACGCCGGCTTCATCGCGTTGGGGTAGGTCTTCAGGTCGGTCATCGGCATAAAGGCCGAGCGCTCCGCAGGCGCAACGGCGCCCATCTGGTTGGGGCTGTAACCGCAGTAGTTGTCCGGGCAGGCGCCGCGGCCGCCGACGTTGGGACGCGGATCCCAGCCGGCATTGCCGCCGGGCGTGAGCGCTGTCACTTCATCGGTGTGCCACGGACCGTTTTCGGCGGTGAACGGCTGATTGGTACCCGGCCGGAAGGTGATGCCCTGCGGATTGCGATGGCCGTAGGTGTAGATGCGCGGATCAAAGCCCGCCGGCGCGCCATTGCCCGGAGCAGCCTTGCCGTCGCGGTCAATGCGCAGCACCTTGCCGCCAATCAAGGTCGGGCTCTGGGGCACCACGCCGTTGTGCGTGTCGCCAGTGGTCACATAAAGAAAGCCGTCGCCGGGGCCAAAGCGCAGACGCCCGCCGTTGTGTGCGCCGGGGCCACCAAACGGATGGTCACTGGCGCGCGGCTTGTACTGAATGTCTGTCACGATATCGACACGGTCAGACACCGCAGTAATGGCGTCATTCACCTTGAGCCGCATCACGCGGTTGGTCCCGGGCGCAGTGAGGGTGGACGTGGAGTAAACGTAGATGAACCGGTTGCTGTTGAAGTTGGGATCAACCGCAACCCCGGCCATGCCGGCCTGACCTTCGCAGAACAGATCGTTGGCATTCGCAGCGTAACCCTTGGCATCTTTCATGCCGAGCAGCTTGACCACCGTGCCATTGGCCTGGCGCACTGAAAGGCCGTGGCACTTCTCGGTGAAAAACATGGTGCCGTTCGCAAGGAAAGCCATGTCCCACGGACTTTCCAGCTTGGTCAGAACGGTGGTGTGTGTGAGCCCTGGCCCTGCCGATGGCGGTGCAGCAGGCGGTCCGGCGGATGGCGTGGTGCAGGCTACGAGTGCACATGGAAGTGCAGCAAGAAGCAGTCGGTTCATGGTGTGTCTCCTCATTGTTTTGCTTTACGCCCCTCACAAAAAGAGGGCGCCCCATCCTATGCCTGTGATTTTGTGCGGGTCAATCGCCCCCGAAGTAATAGGTCAAGTGATCGCTGGATGCGTGCAGCGCGCCTTCAGAAAAAACACGGGGCGCGCACAGCCGGTTTGCGTCGCACAATCGCCAAGCGGCATTAAACAAAGCACTCGGGTCGATTGGCTTGGGATGAGGTTGAAATGCGTAGGCAAACAAAAGCGAGACGTTTTATCCATGCGGTTTTTCAGGCAAAAATGGCTGAAAACACTCATGGATATTGCGTAGCAGCGGTTCAACTTACAACTCGTTTCTTCTGCGTCCACAAAAACCCAGATTGTCGCGTTAAAGTTTTGAGCAACTGCACAGGCATCGGTTTTGCTCTTGCAAGAACGCCCCGCGCCGCAACATGCAGCGAATGCGTGCAAAAACTCAAGTTTGACCCGTGCCGCCGCGCACGTAACGTGCGGGCCGCCGCAAGTGGAGTACTAAAAAATGCCAGCCTTTTCTTCTCTTCAAGCATCCATCCGCGTGTTGTCTGTCGCCGCGCTGACGTTGGCCGGCGCCTGGGTCGCACCCGCTGCGGCGCAGGCCAATGCGCAAGCTGTCACCCCTTCCGCTCAGGCGGCGGAACAATCCATCCGCGTGGTGGATTTTGAATGGCTGGATGGCGAGCGCAATCGCACCGTGCCGGTGCGCCTGTATTGGCCTGAGACTGCCGCCAAATCCGGCAAGGTGCCTCTGGTGGTGTTTTCGCACGGGCTGGGCGGCTCGCGCATGGGTTACTCGTATTTGGGCCGCCACTGGGCCAGCCAGGGCTTTGCCAGCCTGCACGTGCAGCA
>JBJOQV010000203.1:0-3633 GCA_046049785.1 Pseudomonadota bacterium | reverse complement strand
ATACCGACAGCAAGGGTCTGTTTGCGCCGCGCAAGGCGGTGGTGCACTACACGCAGGAAAAAGGCGTGGCCGGCGTGACGGTGGACGATGTCTATCTGGGCAATGGCGCGTCCGAGCTGATTGTCATGAGCATGAACGCGCTGCTTAACGATGGCGATGAAGTGCTGGTGCCTGCGCCGGACTACCCGCTCTGGACTGCGGCGGTGTCGCTCTCCGGCGGCACGCCAGTGCATTACCTGTGCGATGAGCAGGCCGACTGGACGCCGGATATTGCCGACATCAAAAAGAAGATCACACCGCGCACCAAGGCAATTGTGGTGATCAACCCCAACAATCCCACCGGTGCGCTGTACCCCAAGGAGCTGCTGCTACAGATCGTCGAGCTGGCACGCCAGCACCAATTGATTGTGTTTGCCGACGAGATTTACGACAAAACGCTGTATGACGGCGCAGTACACACCTCGATTGCCTCGCTGGCCGATGACCTGCTGTTTGTCACTATGAACGGCCTGTCGAAAAACTACCGAAGCTGCGGTTACCGCAGCGGCTGGATGGTGGTGAGCGGAGAAAAGCGCCATGCCAAGGATTACATCGAAGGCCTGAACATGTTAGCCAGCATGCGCCTGTGCGCCAACACGCCAGGGCAGCTTGCCATTCAGACCGCGCTGGGCGGCTACCAAAGCATCAAGGATCTGGTTGCGCCCGGCGGGCGGCTCACGCGCCAGCGCGATCTGGCCTACAAGCTGCTTAGCGAAATTCCGGGCGTGAGCGTGGTCAAGCCCAAAGCGGCGCTGTACATGTTTCCGCGGCTGGACCCGAAGGTGTATCCCATCACTGACGACCAGCAGTTTGCCTATGAGCTGCTGGCCGAAGAAAAAGTGTTGATCGTGCAGGGCACTGGCTTTAACTGGCCCAATCCAGACCATTTCCGCCTGGTGTTTTTGCAGGACAGCGACAACCTGACCGAGTCGATCGGGCGGATTGGCCGCTTCCTTGAGGGCTATCGCAAACGCAAAGCTGCATAAGCATTTAACTGGTTGTACGCAATATCCATGAGCTTTTCCAGGCATAATTGGCTGAAAATGCTCATGGAATAAGCGCCATCTGATTTGAAATTGAGATAATGAATCCCATTCGAGTAGGTTTGATCGGTACTGGCGTGGTGGGCCGCGGTGTGCTGAACGTGCTTTCCCGCAATGCCGGCGAAATTGCCCGCCGCGCGGGGCGCGACATCGTCGTGCGCCGGGTTGGCGCGCGTGATGTTGCCAAGGCCAAGGGCATTGCGGGCGGCCTTGTCGGGCACGATGTGTCTGTAGACGATCCAATGACTGTGGCCACCGCGCCGGATGTAGACGTCGTGGTGGAGGTGATCGGCGGCACCACTACCGCCAAAGAGGTGATTCTGGCGGCGCTCAATGCCGGCAAGCCGGTGGTCACCGCCAACAAAGCGCTGCTGGCGCTGCACGGCAATGAAATTTTTGCGGCTGCACGCGCCAAGGGTGTGGCCATTACGTTCGAAGCTGCAGTGGCGGGCGGCATTCCCATCATCAAGGCGCTACGCGAGGGCTTGGCAGCTAACCGCATCCAGTGGGTGGCCGGCATCATCAACGGCACCACCAACTTTATCTTGAGCGAGATGCGTAGCAAGAAGCTGCCTTACGCTACGGTTCTCGCACAGGCGCAAAAGCTTGGTTATGCGGAAGCCGACCCTACGTTTGACGTAGAGGGCATTGACGCTGCACACAAGCTCACCATCCTCGCCGCCATCGCCTTTGGTATTCCTGTGCAGTTTGACAAGGCGCATATCGAAGGCATTAGCACGCTGCAGGCGCAAGACATTGCGTACGCTGAAGAACTGGGTTACCGCATCAAGCTGCTGGGCATCACGCGCCGCCACGCCGCGGGGGTTGAGCTGCGCGTGCATCCCACGCTGGTGCCCACCAAACGCTTGATCGCCAATGTAGAAGGCGCCATGAACGCTGTGCTGGTCAAGGGCGATGCGGTCGGTGCCACGTTGTATTACGGCGCTGGCGCAGGCAGCGAACCCACCGCATCAGCCGTGGTCGCCGATCTGGTGGACGTGACGCGCCTGATAACCGCCGATCCCAAGCACCGCGTGCCGGCACTGGCGTTTCAGCATGAATCGCTGTCGGATATTCCCATCTTGCCAATGGGAGAGGTGGAGACCGCGTACTACTTGCGCCTGCGTGTGGCAGATGAAGCTGGCGTGCTTGCCGATATCACGCGAATTCTTGCCGATGCGACGATCTCGATTGACGCGGTACTGCAAAAAGAAGCCAGCGAAGGCGAGGGCGAAACAGATCTGATTATTCTCACACATAGCGTGAAAGAAAAGCAGATCAACACGGCGATTTCGCGCATGGAAATGCTGCGCGCGGTGACCGGTAAAGTCGTCAGAATCAGGCAGGAAGATTTGAGTTAACCAGTTACTGAGCCCCCTCTCCCCTTGCGGGAGAGAGTAGTGTGAGGGGTGTGTTCCGAACCAAGTTGTCGCTGCATCAAGATCTCACCCTTACCCCAACCTTCTCCCGTCAAGGGCGAGGGGGTAAACAGCAAAAACACAAACCGCTCACTATGCGATACATCTCCACCCGCGGCGCACTCAACGACGCACCGCTTTCTTTCTGCGATGCGATGCTCACCGGCCTCGCACCCGACGGCGGGCTGCTTTGGCCGGTGGCCATGCCGCATGTCACGCCGGCGGAACTGAAAAGCTGGCGCAGCCTGCCTTATGCTGATCTGGCTTTTGAAATCCTCTCCAAGTTCATCGACGACATAGATCCGGCAACCCTGCTTGCGCTGTGCCGCAAAACCTACACAGCCGGTGTGTATTGCCACACGCGCGCCGGTGAAAACGCTGCAGACATCGCGCCGCTTCGGCTGCTGGGCGAAGAAGGGGGCGCGGCGCTGTCACTGCTGGCACTGTCCAACGGCCCTACGCTCGCCTTCAAAGACATGGCGATGCAACTGCTGGGCAACTTGTTTGAGTATGTGCTTGAACAGCGCGGCCAGCACGTAAATATTCTGGGCGCAACCAGCGGTGACACCGGCAGCGCGGCCGAATACGCGATGCGCGGCAAACGCGGCATCAAGGTCTTCATGCTCAGCCCGCATGGCCGCATGAGTCCGTTTCAGCAGGCGCAGATGTTCAGCCTGCAAGACGCCAACATCTTCAACATCGCCGTGCACGGCGTGTTTGATGATGCGCAAGATGTGGTCAAGCGCGTATCGGAAGATTTGGCGTTCAAGGAAAAGTACGCGATTGGTGCAGTCAACAGCATCAATTTTGCGCGCGTGCTGGCACAGAGTGTGTATTACTTCAAAGCGTATTTCGCGGCGACTGATGTCAAGCATCCCCTCTCCCTTGAAGGGAGAGGGCAGGGTGAGGGTGAAATCTCCGCACCAAGGCAAATCAGTTTTTGCGTTCCCTCAGGCAACTTCGGTAACGTTCTCGCCGGCCACATCGCCCGTCAAATGGGTCTGCCGATCAAGCAATTGATCGTTGCGACCAATGAAAACGATGTGCTCGACGAATTCTTCAAAACCGGTGGCTACCACCCACGCGGCTTGGATCGCACGTACGAAACATCCAGCCCGTCGATGGACATCACC
>JBJOQV010000202.1:0-3891 GCA_046049785.1 Pseudomonadota bacterium | reverse complement strand
CGAGATCAGCAACGTGGTTCAGTCTGATTTTGGCTTTCACATCATTCAATTGACTGGCGTAAAGCCCGCCGCCGTGAAGTCGCTGGAGCAAGCGCGCACGGAGATTGAGTCGCAGCTGCGTAAAGATCGCCAAGCCAAGGAATTTGCCAAGGCGAGTGAAACGTTTTCAAACACAGTCTACGAGCAAGGCGATAGCTTGGCGCCGGCCGCTGAAAAATTCAAACTGACGGTCCAAAAAGCCGATGGACTGACGCGCGCTCGCGCCAATCAACCCGCGCGGCCGAGCGACCCGCTCAGTTCAAAAGTCATTGATGCGCTGTTCAGCGCTGACTCGATCAAATCGCGCAAGAATATTGAAGCAGTCGAAGCGTCACCGGGCGTGCTGGTCGCAGCGCGTGTGGTTGACCACAAGCCGGCGCGTGTCCCGGCTTTTGAAGAGGTTCAAGCCAAAGTCAATGAGCAGTATGTCGCTACCGAAAGCAAGCGGCTCGCCATCGAAGCGGGCAAGAAAAAACTCGCAGAGGTGCAAACAAACGCAGATGCCGCAGGCTTTGGCCAGACCAAGCAAGTGTCGCGCAGCAACCCGCAGGGTGTGACGCCCGCTGCATTGCGCGAGATTTCCCGCGTTGCCGCCGGCAAGCTGCCAGCGGTGGTTGGGGTTGAGCAAGGCGATGCGGGCTACGCGCTGTACCGCGTTGCCAGCCTCGCAGCGGCACCAGTGGTGGATGATGCCAAGCGGCAGGCGAGCGGCACCAGCTTTGCCCGCGCCGCGTCGGCGCTTGAGCTGCAGGGCGTGCTGGCGCAACTGCGCGAGCAGCACAAAGCCAAAGTGCTTCAGACCAATCTGGAGCGCAAAGACCCTGAAAGTACGCCTACACCTGCACGCAATAGCTAGGTTGGAGTCTAGAGTACGCTTATTCCATGCGGCTCTTCAGATAAAAATGGCTGAAAACCCGCATGGAATATGCGTATAGCATTTTCTAAGTGCTGTTTATCAGCCAGCGAGCGTTGCGGTGATTGGTACCGCAGCGCGTTCAGCATTGTTGCGATAGGCATCAATGATGTCTCGGCCAAGCGCGTCGAAGCTGGCATCACTCGCATCCCGTAAAGAGAATGTCCGCGCGGAGTCAAGCTGCGTGAAATTGCGCGCCATAGAGCGGTCATACGCCGGGTCATAGTGGTCGCGCAGCAACTCTTGCACCAGCGGTGCCCAATGGCCGGAACTGCCAAGACTGTTCCAGTGATCGATCTTGGCACGGCCATGCAGAGAAACGAGGCATGCAAGCTGCCTGGACAATGCTGTGTTGTCATGCAGAAAGTGCGCATACTCCTGCATTAACAACTCCACCCGCACTGCTTCACCGGTTTCAATGATGGCGCATGGGCTGGCGCGCATCTGCTGCATTAGTGCTTCAGGCACGCGCAGATCACCGATTTTCTTGCTCTCCGACTCAACAAAAATCGGCTTGCTTGGGTTGAACTCCGCGAGCTTGGCCTGCAATTGCGACTCAAACCATTTTTGGCTTGGTTGCGGCGCGTCCAGCATGCCGCCCAGCACTGACCCGCGATGATTAGCCAGTTGCTCCAGATCAAGCACCTGCGCGCCAGCGCTTGAAAGTGCCGCCAGCAGCCGGCTTTTGCCGCTGCCGGTACGCCCGGCCAGCACCACAAATTGCCGTTGCGGCGGCAGGGCGGTCAACGCATCATTGACCAAGGCGCGATAGGCGCGGTAGCCGCCGTCCAGCTGCATGGCCGGCCAGCCGATTTGGCGCAGGATATGCGTCAGCGACCCGCTGCGTTTGCCGCCGCGCCAGCACATGACAAGCGGCCGCCAATCGCGCGGTTGTTCAAAGGCCGGATCAGTGAGCATTTGCCCGATCCGGCGGGCGACAATCGCCGCGCCGTGGCGTTTTGCTTCGAACGGAGAAACCTGTTTGTGCAAAGTGCCGATCTTTGCGCGCTCAGCATCATCCAGCACCGGCAGATTGATCGCACCCGGCACATGATCTAGCGCAAACTCTGTTGGGCTACGCACATCAATCACCAGGTCAAACTGACTAAAGTCACCAAGCTGCCCGGCGGTGAACATGCTAAGGTTTCGCGTGGGCGGGGCCGTATTCACTTTGGGGCGCCCAGAAGCAGCTGCAGTTGCGGCCACACGGTGTCCAGCATCAGCAGTTGGCCACGCTCGTTCGGGTGGATGCGGTCGCTCTGGAAAAAACTCAAATCCGTGCCGAATTTGGCCAGGAAAAACGGTACCAGCGGCACTTTGAATTTCTGTGCCAAGCTGGCAAACATGGCGCGAAAGCGCTGGGTGTATGCCGCACCGTAGTTTGGCGGCATCTCCATCCCGACAAGCAATACCTTGGCGCCCGCTTTGCTGGAAGTTTCAATCATTCGTGCAAGGTTACGTTCGGTCATCTCGAGGGGAAGGCCGCGCAACGCATCATTGCCGCCCAATTCGATGACAACGACTGCGGGCTGATGCTGCTTGATCAGCCCATCAATGCGCTGCGCGCCACCGCTGGTGGTCTCGCCGCTGATGCTGGCGTTGGCAACACGATGCGGCAATTTTTGCGCGCGCAGACGCGCCTCAAGCAGTGCCACCCACCCCGTTCCTCGTGCAAGCCCATATTCGGCCGAAAGACTATCGCCAACGACCAGCAAAACCGGGGGTTTGCCCGTATTAGGAGACTGCGCACTTGCCGTGGGCAGTAACATCCCCATACATATTGCGAGCGCAGTCAGGCTCAGCAAGCTCCTCCAAGCAAAATTACGCCAAAGAATGTCTATAAACACAGGTCAATCCAATCTGAACGCAATCTCTGTGCGGGATGTTAGCAAGACGGTCCGGGACGCTGATGGTCTGCTGCCGATTCTCTCTGATGTAACGTTTGAAGTGCCACAAGGGCAGACAGTTGCCTTGGTAGGCGCCTCAGGCTCAGGGAAATCCTCGCTGCTTGCACTGCTCGCGGGTCTGGATGTGCCCAGTGCGGGTGAAATTTGGCTGCTGCAGCAGAACATTACCGTAATGGATGAGGATGCGCGCGCGCAGGTGCGCCGCGGCAAGGTGGGGTTTGTGTTTCAGACCTTTCAGCTGCTGCCGCATCTGACGGCACTTGAAAATGTCACCATGCCTCTAGAGCTCGACGGCGAGCGTTCTTCCGGGCAGGCGCGTGATGCCGCGGCCGCCATGCTTCGCAAGGTCGGCCTGGGCGAGCGCCTGACGCACACACCCCGTACCCTCTCGGGCGGTGAGCAGCAGCGTGTGGCTCTGGCGCGTGCGTTTGTGACTCAACCTTCAGTCGTATTTGCGGATGAACCGACTGGCAGTTTGGATGTGGCAACGGGTGAGCGCATCATCGAGCTCATGTTTGCACTGAATGCGGAGCAAGGTGCCACGCTGGTACTGGTTACGCACGATTCAAAACTTGCCGCACGCTGTCAGAGACGTTTCCAAGTTGAGGCCGGCCGCGTGCTGGCAATCAGCTAACGCTAGACTACCAGCTCGGTTTTGGTACGGCCGTGCCAGGCAACCAACAGGCCGGCAAGCACGATCAGCAACATACCCATGAGTGATAGGCTATCGGGTCGTTGGCCGAAAACAAGCACACCTAGCGTGACTGCTGCAATGATTTGAAGATAGATGAATGGCGAGAGATAAGAAGCTTCTGCGCGCCGGTAGGCAGCAATCTGCAGCAAATGGCCGGCAAAACCGCTGATCCCGGTGGACATCAGGACGCACCAGACAAATGCGGAACTCGGCAGTGTGATCGTGAACAGAGGCAGCGCCATCATGCAGCCAGCGGTGCCCACGAGTCCGCTATACAGAAGCGTTGTCCTCTCGCGGTCTGCCCGTAGCTTGCGCGTCACAAGCTGGAATGCCGCAAA
>JBJOQV010000201.1:0-2954 GCA_046049785.1 Pseudomonadota bacterium | reverse complement strand
CGGGCGGTTTACCACTGCAGAAGATGTGGATTACGCGATCCATCTGCTCAAGAGCAAGATTCAGAAGCTGCGCGACCTTTCTCCGCTGTGGGAGATGTATAAGGACGGCGTGGACTTGAATACAGTGAAGTGGGCAGCACATTAAATGCATGACAAAATGATGCCACTTCGCGGCGATGACAGAATGATTTCATTTGGTCATGCGAGCAAAGCGAGCGTCATAGCGAAGCAGTCATAAGGAGTTTAGAAATGGCATACAGCGACAAAGTCATTGATCACTACGAAAACCCGCGCAACGTTGGCGCGTTCGGCAAAGACGATGAAGACGTAGGCACCGGCATGGTCGGCGCGCCGGCCTGTGGCGACGTGATGAAGCTGCAAATCAAGGTCAATCCACAAACCGGGCTGATTGAAGATGCCAAGTTCAAAACCTACGGCTGCGGCTCGGCGATTGCGTCTTCTTCGCTCGTGACAGAGTGGGTAAAAGGCAAAACGGTAGACCAAGCCCTGACCATCAAGAACACCCAGATCGCGGAAGAACTTGCGCTACCGCCCGTGAAAATCCACTGCTCGATCTTGGCAGAAGATGCCATCAAGGCCGCGGTGGAAGACTACAAGGCCAAACATGCCGCGCCGGTTGCGCACAAAGAGGCTGCTTAAGTCATGAGCGCTGTGATGGAAAACGCTGCAGTGCAGACGCCGCCAATGGTATCGCTCGGTGTCACGCTCACAGACCGCGCCGCCGCGCACGTACACAAGTTTTTGGCCAAGCGCGGCAAAGGTATTGGTCTGCGCCTGGGTGTGCGTACAACCGGTTGCTCGGGCATGGCCTATAAGCTGGAGTTTGTCGATGCGCAGTCGCCTGAAGATGAAGCGTTTGAATCGGGCGGCGTGAAGATTTTTGTCGATCCTAAAAGCCTGCCGTACCTGGCCGGCATGGAGCTGGACTTTGCGCGCGAAGGGTTGAACGAAGGCTTCAAGTTCAACAACCCCAATGAAAAAGACCGCTGCGGTTGCGGCGAGTCGTTTCGGGTGTAGGCATTTTTCTATCCCCTCTCCCGCATGCGGGAGAGGCAAGATAACGAATCCCTCTCCCGCCTGCGGGAGAGGGTTAGGGTGAGGGCGGTTTTGCTGCCGCGCATGCCAACAACGGCTGCATGAATCTGTGAACCTCAACAACTACTTCGAACTGTTTGGCCTGCCACCGCGCTACCGCATCGACCGCGCGCAGCTAGATGCCGCGTTTCGTGACGTCGCCGCGCGAGTGCACCCAGACAAGTTTGCAAACGCCGCCGATGCAGACCGCCGCGCAGCGATGCAGTGGTCTACCGCAGTAAATGAAGGCTATCAAGCGCTCAAAAGCCCCATCAAACGTGCCGAGCATTTGCTCAAACTCGCCGGGCATGAGGTCAACGCACACACCAACACCGCCATGCCGCGCGAGTTTCTAATGCAGCAAATGCAGTGGCGTGAAGCACTTGATGAGGCACGTTCCGCCAAAGACGAAGCGCAATTGGACGAGCTATATCTACTCGTTATGGACAGCCACCGCGCAAAAACGCAGCAGCTTGCGCAAATGCTTGACGACGCGCCAGACCCTGCGGCCGCCACTGCCGCCGTGCGAGAATTGATGTTTATCGATAAATTCAAAGAAGAAGTGGCGTCCGCGCTGGACGCCATCAACGCTTAGTCCGCCACGCTCATGCCACTGCTCCAAATCGCCGAACCTGGCGAATCCACCGCGCCGCACCAGCACCGTCTGGCTGTTGGCATTGACCTGGGCACGACCAATTCGCTCGTGGCTACCGTGCGCAGCGGTGTGGCAGAAGTGCTGCCGGATGCGCAGGGCCGCATGCTGTTGCCTTCGGTGGTGCACTATGGCGCGGCCGGGCCGGACCGTGTGGGGCATGAGGCGCTGGCTACTGCATCGCAAGACCCGCAAAGTACTGTCATCTCGGCCAAGCGCTTCATGGGCCGCAGCCTGACGGACATTCGCAAGTTTGAAAACGCTGCCTATGACTTTGTAGAAGAGGGTGGCGGCATGGTGCGCATCCGTACCGCGGCAGGCGTGAAAAGCCCGGTAGAAGTCTCTGCCGATATTCTGCGTGTGCTTAAAGACCGTGCAGAAAGTGCGCTGGGCGATGAGCTGGTGGGCGCGGTGATCACCGTGCCCGCGTATTTTGACGATGCGCAGCGCCAGGCCACCAAAGACGCGGCCAAACTCGCTGGCATCAACGTGCTGCGCCTGCTCAATGAACCCACTGCCGCGGCGGTGGCCTATGGGCTGGACAACGCGGCAGAAGGCATTTACGCCATTTATGATCTGGGTGGCGGTACATTTGATATTTCGGTTCTCAAGCTCACGCGCGGTGTCTTTGAGGTGCTCGCAACCGGTGGTGATTCTGCGCTGGGCGGTGATGATTTTGACCGTGCGCTGTTTGACTGGGTGTGCGCGCAGGTGGCGGTGGATAATCTGCCGCCGCACGCCACGCGCAGTCTGCTGCTGGCCTGCCGCGCCGCGAAAGAGCAGTTGTCCAGCCAGAGCAATGCATTTGTACCGGTGCCGCGCAAAGACGGCAGCATGGCCGAGGTAGCGATTGACCGCACCACGTTGGCCGACATTACCAAGCTGCTGGTGGCCAAGACCATCACGCCATCGCGCAAGGCGCTGCGCGATGCGCAGTTAACGGTGCAAGAGATCAAGGGCGTCGTACTCGTGGGCGGCGCCACCCGCATGCCGCATGTGCGCGAGGCGGTTCAGGCGTTCTTTAAGCAAGCGCCGCTCACCAATATTGATCCAGATCAAGTGGTGGCTGTGGGCGCCGCCATCCAGGCCAACGCGCTCGCAGGCAATAAAACTGCACATGATGATTGGCTGCTGTTGGATGTGATTCCGCTCTCGCTCGGGCTGGAAACCATGGGCGGTTTGATCGAGCGTGTGATTGCGCGCAACA
>JBJOQV010000200.1:0-3633 GCA_046049785.1 Pseudomonadota bacterium | reverse complement strand
GCTTGGACGTGGCGGTGTGGAACCGCAGCATCGACAAAGCACAGCGCCTCGCACCCCTGGGTGCACATGTGCACGCGCTGGCCGCGAACGCTGTGCGCGATGCCGATGTGGTCATCAGCATTTTGGAAAACGGCCCCGTCACACAGGCAGTGCTCACGGGCGGTGTGGCCCAAGCCATGAAGACCGGTGCGCTGTGGATCGACATGGCCAGCACTCAGCCTGCAGAAGCGCGGGCGCATGCGGCTCTACTGGAGCGGCACCAAGTCGCGCACGTCGACGCGCCCGTATCCGGCGGCACTTTGGGCGCAGAGCAAGGCACGCTGGCGATCATGTGTGGTGCAGCAACGCTAGAAGATTTTCAGCGCGCAGAACCGATCCTCAAACACCTGGGCAGACCCACCCGCGTGGGCGGTGTGGGCGCGGGGCAGTTGGCCAAGTTGGCGAATCAACTGATTGTGGGCGTGAGCATTGCCGCAGTTTCTGAGGCCATGCTGTTGGTGCAAAAAGGCGGCGGCGATCCAGCGGCGTTCAAAGCGGCCATTGCAGGTGGTTTTGCTGACAGCCGCATCATGCAAGTGCACGGCCAACGCATGCTGGAGCGCGACTTTGCAAAGCGCGGTAGCATGGCCGTTCAGCTCAAAGATATGCGAAACATCCAAAGCACCGCGGTTGAGATTGGCGCGGAATTGCCTGTGGCGGAATTGGTGCGAAAGCTCTATGACGATGCGGTGAACAGCGGTTTAAGTGAACTTGATCACAGTGCGCTTTGGGTGGCCTTGGCGCAGAAAAACGAGTTGCAGTAGCGGTTTCGCGCAGGGCGCGGCAGCTTGAAAACACGAAAAAGGCTCAGAAATGATCATCACATCGAGCCGCAAGCTGCCCTGAGGTGGCGGCCAATGAAAAAGCCCCGATGCCAGCTTTGTGCTGACATCGGGGCTTTTTGCTTTTTGGCTCCTCGACCTGGGCTCGAACCAGGGACCTACGGATTAACAGTCCGGCGCTCTACCGACTGAGCTATCGAGGAAAATTCTATATTGCGCTTGATCGGTTGCAAGCAGCGAAGCCCTGCATTATATGCAGAAAAATTCGGGTTTTTGGGCCCAGCAGCCTGCTAGAGCCAGCTCACCAAGCCAGCGCCATGTTCAGCCGCAAACTGCGCGGCGCCGCAGTGAACAAGTAGCTGTGGCCGAACTGGTAGGGGCTTTCTTGGAAGCGGCGTTGGTCGAGCAGGTTGTCGATGCCTGCCGTCCAGTTCAAGGTTTGGCCGCCTAAGCGATGGCGGTGTTCCACGCGCACGTCCACGCGCTGCCAGGCGGGCAGCTTTAAGCTGTTGTCAGGCAGCACAAAACGCTCGCCTTGGGCTGAAAAATCCACCGTGGCTTTCAAGCCCGATTTGATCTGCCAATCTGCGCCCGCCAGCAGCACGTAGCGCGGCACGTTGGTGGGGCTCAGGCCGTTGATGCCGGTTTGCGCGCTGCCCGATCGTTTGGCGTGAATGAAGCTGGCACTTGTGCGGGCTTGCCATTGGGAGTTCAGGCGCTGCGCCCAGGTGAGTTCTACGCCGGTGTGGTCTTGGCTGCCGTCGAATTGACGGGTGCAGTCTGCGGTGCCGCTGCACGTGCCAATGTCTGCGGCAACTGGGCGCTTGATGCGAAACAAGGCCATGCTCCATTGCGTGCTGGTGCTTGCGTGTTTGACGCCAAATTCGCTTTGCTGGGATTTAAGCGTGGCAAGCACTTGGCCGCGGTTGGTGTAGCGCGCGCGGTTGGGGGCGGCATCGGTTTCGGCGCCTTGGCCAAAGCTGGCGTAGGCCATGAGTTCTGGTGTGAACTGGTAGCTGGCTGCCAGCCATGGCGTGGTGATGTTTTGCTCGTAGCGCAACGGTCGTGAACCGTCAGTGCGCACACTGGATCGATTCAGCTGCGTGTGGCGCACGCCCAGCCAGGCGGTGAAGTTGCCGATGTTGGCGGCATCTGTCAGCGCGAATTCGCGGCTGGACTCATCGCGGTTGGTGTTCACGTCGGTGAGCGTGGGATCTGCCGCCACAGACCTTGGGGCGTAGATGTTGACCGTACCCACCGCGTTGTAGGCCTGGTCTTGGAAACGTGCTTTGTGGCTGCTGCGCATCGCCTGCGCGCTGATGCGGTGTTGCCACGCACCCCATTGTGTGTTGCCGTTCAGTTTGATCTGCGTGGCCTGCGTATTGCGGCGTTCATTGTCAGAGCGGAAGTCGTACAAATCCGCGCTGCCGTCTGGGCAATAGCGATCTGCGTAGTAGGTGTCGCGGGCGGCATCAAAGCAGCCAAAGGGGAAGGCGATGCGATCGTCGTTTTTCAAATTTTGGCGCTGGTGCTGGACACGCAGCGTCCAATTTTGCGAGAGATTTTGTTCCCATTGCAAGCTGGCCGTCGTGCCGCGAAACACCACGGGTTGCGACCAAGGCTGGGTGTTGATGTTGAGTTTGGCGTCTGGTTTCGGCAATTTCGGCAGTGCGTCGCCCGGCAAACCACCCAGCAAACTTACACCCGGCACGCTGGGCTGCGATCGGCGCGAATTTTCAAGGTCTACATCGAAAGTGCCCGCTGCCGTTTTGAACTGCAAGGCCAGTGCGGCGTGCTGCCCGCTGCCATCGGATTGGCGTGCTGGGCTGTTGAGCTTTTCCAGCGCTGCGTTGGCCCGCAGGCCAAAAGCCTTGTCGGGGCCAAACCGCTCACTGAAGTCCACATGAACGTGTGCGGCGCCAAAACTGTCTGCGCTGAAGTAAGCCTCGTGCACCGGTTTGGCAGTGGGCCGTTTCACGCGGTAGTCCACCAGCCCACCGGGCGCGCTGGTTCCAGTCTGCAAACCGCTGGTACCTTTGAGGATCGCCACGCGTTCCTTGTTGAACAGCGCGATGGATGTCTCAGCGTTGATGGGCAGGCCTTCACGCCGGTAGTTGAAGCGGTTGTCCAGCACGTAGCCGCGCGCGGTCACGTAATCCACATAGCCTGCGGTGTTGTAGGCGTCGGTGAGGCTGGCGTCCAGCTTGAACAAATCATTGAGTCGCTGCGCGCCCAGCGCTTGAATGGCTTTGGCGTCGATCGCGCTCGCTGCAATCGGCGTTTTGCCAATCGGCAAGCCTTCAATCCCGCTCAGGTCTGACGGCTCGGCCGGTGTAGCCGTGACCGTGACGGGGTCCAACTTCTCTGCCAGAGATTGAGCAATTGCTATTGAATAAATAGCATTCAAACCAATGAATACGCTGGGCAAGTGCCATTTTTTGCCATATTTCTTAACATCATTGGTTTTCACGGGTATTCCTCAACAGATTGAGCAGTGAGGGCGTGACCGAAAAGAAAAGCGGGCCGAAGGCGCGCACAGCAGGTGCGGGCGCAGGCCGAACAGCTTTCCTTCGCGAGCATGACCTCGATCAGGTTCGTAGGGTGTGATCTCAGCGCCGCACATCTGCGTGGCGCACCCCTAGCTGAATTTGTCTATTGTAGGAGATTGCGAAAACGGGGATAAAATTCAATTGTGGAAAAAAATTCCATTTCAACTGACGCTGCGCAGCCGCAAGCACGAATCTCCCGCGAGGCGATGCTGCCTGCTTGGAACAGCGCCGTTGCACCTTGGGTGCGCATGGCGCTGGATGCG
>JBJOQV010000199.1:0-3686 GCA_046049785.1 Pseudomonadota bacterium | reverse complement strand
TGAGCCGGCCGGTCACGCCATCGAGTGAAATGTCGGTCTTGCCGTTCATCAGTTCAACGCCCAGGCGAAATGCATCGATGCCGAAGGCATACAAGCGCGCATCATCCACTTCTGCGCTTTCGCGCGGATAGGCCATCACTGCCGGGTGGTCGGCGGACAGCTTCCACGGCATGTCCGCAAAGCGCACGCCGTGCAGCTCGGCCAGCTCCACCTCGCGGCCGGTGTTTACCTGCGAGGTGCCCCAGATCGCCATGTCGCGCGGCAAAAAGGGCCGCGACATGCGCGCCGTGCCGGCATCGGTGGCGAGAAACGCAGTATCAAATCCGCTGCGCGTGCGGCCGCTAAGCATGCTGACGGTGGCCATGTTCACTTCCACCGTTTCCACCGTGCCGCCGGCGCGGGTGAAGGTATCGGCAAAGCCGGCGGCGATGCGCTTGTACAGCGGCGCGCTGGTCTGCACGATGATGGCGCGCGGCTTGCGTGTTTGTGCGGTGGGGCCGTCGCGCTGCGCGCCGTCAAATGCGAGTGTGCCCAGGCGGCGCGCTTCTGCGTCCAGCGACAGCGCAAAGGCCAATACCGGGCCGCGCAGCATGGCTTGATCGTTATCCGGCGCGTTCAGCAGCACGGTGGGCCGCGCGATCGATGTTTCCAGCGCCGCGTTCACGCCAGCGCGCGTGAGCGGGCCGATCACCAGATCGGCATTGCTCACCTGCGCCTGCGTGAAGGCATCGGCAATTTCGGCGGCGGCCTCGGTCGTGTCAATAAACTCCAGCTTCCACACCACGTCGCCGCCGGCACGCGCTGCTGCAGCGGTGATGCCGGCGCGCACGCTGTTGGCCGCCTTTTCAAACGCGGGTGCTTTGGTGGGCAACAGCACGACTGCGCGGCGCTCACGGCTGTTGGTGTTGGCGGGCTTGGGTGTTGCGGCAACCGTGGGCGATGCGGCAGGCGTTGTTGCTGGCGTTACCGCAGGTGATGCTGCAGGTGGTGCCGCAGTTGACGTTACTGCGGGCGCGGCCGGTATTGCCGCAGCGCTTGGCGCCCGGCCCACCGGAAAGCTTTGCACCGTGGGCGGCTCTTCTGCGGCCGGTGCGGGCGTGGGTGCCGGGGCAGGCGCAGGAGCCGGTGCAGGAGAAGGTTTGGCCGCAGCCGAAACCGCGGGCCGCGCGCCGGGCAGCACGCGCTCTTGAATCGGCGCCTGCCCAACCGTTGCCGCGCAGCCCATCAGGCACAATGCGCTTGCGAGCACCGCGCCCTGTGATCGGCCATTGCCGCGTTTGCTATGTCTGAACATTTACCTTCATCCCTGTCTGCTGCCGGGCTTGCGCCACTCATTGACGCGCTCGCGCGCCAGTCCAATCCGACCTGTGCATTGTATGTAGTGGCTACGCCAATCGGGAATGTATGTGACATAAGTTTGCGCGCGCTCGCAATTTTGCATGTGGTCGACGCGGTGGCGGCAGAAGACACCCGCGTGGCCGGCAGCTTGCTTGCGCGCTACGGCATCAGCAAAAAACTCATTGCGTGTGACGCGCATCGTGAGGCCGATGCTGCCGCGCCCATCCTTGCGCGCCTGGCTGCGGGCGAGCGCGTGGCGCTGGTGACCGACGCGGGTACGCCAGCGGTGAGCGACCCCGGTGCTGTGCTGGTGGCCGCGGTGCGTGAGGCCGGCTACACAGTGGTGCCGATTCCCGGCGCCAGCAGTGTGGCCGCCGCAGTCAGTGCCAGCGGCCTTGTTCCAGGCAGCTTTACGTTCTTTGGGTTTTTACCGAACAAGGGCGCAGCGCGCGAGCAAGCACTCACCGCCATTGCCGCGAGCAGCCATGCCGCGGTGTTTTTTGAAGCACCGCACCGCATGGCAGAATGCTTGACGTGGCTGGCTCAGCACGCAGGTGAGCGCAAACTAACCATCGCGCGCGAACTGACCAAGCAGTTTGAAGAAATCGCCACGCTGCTCTGCGCCGACGCGCCCGCCTGGCTGGCGGCAGGCGCGCACCGCGAAAAAGGCGAATTTGTACTGATTTTGGAGGCATCACGCAATATTCATGCGCCTTTTCAGCCAAAAATGACTGAAGAAGACCTATTGATGCGCGTCTTGCCTTTCATGCCATTGAAAGAAGCCGTCAAACTGGTGGTGGACGCCACCGGCGCGCCGCGCAACGCGGTGTATGAGAAGGCGCTGCGGATGAAGCAGGGCGACGGGTGAAGGGAGTTTGAATTTGTCTCTACGCAATACCCATGCGCCTTTTCAGCCATTTTGCCATGAAAACCCGCATGGATATTGCGTAGTCTCGAAAGAAACCGGCTTAGAACCGCACCAATGGTGCGTCTACCGGGCGGCGGGCAGGCTGCCAGTCACTTTCTGAATCTGCGCGGCGGCGCTGCTGCGCTCCGCATCGCTGTTGAACGCGCCCACCATCACCCGAAACAGCGTTTTGCCTTTGACCTGCGCCATTTCCACCCCTACGCGGTCGGCCAGCGCGGGCAGCGCGGTGCGGATCTGATCGGCCATTTTCTGCGCATTTTCAGAGCTGGAAAACGCGCCCGCCTGCAGCATCATGCCTTTGCCGGTGGGCGGTGCGATATTGCGCGGGCGCTCGGTGGACAGCGGCGGTGCGCTGGCAACCGGCGGCTTGGCCGGGGCGGCTGAAGCGCTTGGCGCAGCAGGCGCCGATGGGGCAGAGGGAGCAGAGGGAGCAGCGCCCGGCGTTGCCACCGGCGCTGAAGTAGCAGCCGCAGGAAACGGCGAGACCGGCGCATCCGCCGCAAATACACGCTCCACCAGCACTTCGGCCTGGCCGGCGCTGATCATGCCCAGCTTGTGCGCCGCAGCGTAAGACAAATCAATGATGCGCCCGCCGGCAAACGGCCCGCGATCATTCACGCGCACCACCACGCTTTTGCCGTTGCCCAAATGTGTGACGCGCGCGTAGCTGGGTAGCGGCAGCGTGGTGTGCGCCGCCGTCATGGCGTACATGTCATACACCTCGCCGCTGCTGGTGCGGTTGCCGTGGTATTTCTCGCCATACCAGCTTGCCAGGCCGCGCTGCTGGTAGGGGCGGTTGGAGATGTCGGGCAGGTAGGTCACCCCGTTGGCCACATACTGGCGATTGGGCCCAGTGGGAACAATTGGCTCGGCCTTGGGCACCGCGTCTGGAATCGCGTTCAGATCAGGGCGGCTGCCCGCCGGCGGGCCGGAATCGGCGCGCGTGTCCTTGGGCATGGGCGTGCTGCAGGCGGCCAGCAGCAGGGTGAACATTGCCGCCAGCCAGGGGCCGGCGGGGCGCAAATTAGGGGCTTGAATGTGTCGCATGGTCAAATTCTAAGACTATGACACAGCAGCCATACACCCTGTTCCCACAATTCTGCAGTTTGTCGCAGCCTGGCTGCAGCCGCTGTAGGTGCCGGGCCACACTGGCGCCATGCAATCTACGGTGTTTTCCAAGTCTATGAATTTCTTCATGCGCCTGCGCACCGCGCTGGTCGCGCGCCTGCAAAACCGCGGTTCCTTCTGGGGCGCTGCCTGGGGCCGGCTGACTGACTGGCTGGCAGTGGTGACCTGGAAGCGGCTGTTTGTCGTATTCATTCTCATGTTGATCGGCGGGGGGCTGTTTTCTGCCGCGATTGAAGAAATGTTCTACACCGGCCACACCGCGGTGCAGGTCACCACGCTCGACAAAGCCGCG
>JBJOQV010000198.1:0-2728 GCA_046049785.1 Pseudomonadota bacterium | reverse complement strand
TGACGGTTTCAATTTTTGTTTCCGGGTTCAGGTACTTGGCGGCTTCGTCCGCTGGCACAAGGCCGCGGTCAGATAACAATGCTTCCGCCAGCGGCAGCAGCCCGGCTTCAATCGCAATCTGTGCGCGGGTGCGGCGCTTGGGCTTGAAGGGGGCGTACAGGTCTTCCAGCCGCTGCTTGGAATCGGCCGCCAGAATCTGTGCTTTGAGCGCATCGTCCAGCTTGCGTTGCTTTTCGATTTCTTCCAGCACCGCGGCGCGGCGCTCTTCCAGTTCACGCAGGTAGGTCAGGCGCTCAGCCAGCAGGCGCAACTGCGTATCGTCCATGCCGCCGGTCACTTCTTTACGATAGCGGGCGATAAAGGGCACCGTCGCGCCTTCATCCAGCAGGGCAATGGCCATGCGAACTTTGTCCGCGGGGTGGGCGACTTCTTGGGCGAGCTGGGTAATAATCCGTTCAATCATGCGCAGAATCAACGTTGGTGTTTTGCAGAGCGCGCGATTGTTGCATATTCACGGAAAAGCAATTCCCACCCTAGGAGGAGACAGATGAAAAATCTCGTTGCTGCATTGTTGCTTGTACCGGTGTTTGCGGGTGCGCAGACGATCACCGGCGTCAAGGTAGAGCCCGCCGCGGCCAAGGTTGGTGATGTGGTCAAAGTTGTCGTGACCGCGGATGTGCAAGACGATAAGGCCAACTGCGGCTTGCGCGTGCATTTTGGCGATGGCGCTACGCAAGACTTCAAAATCACCGATCCAAAAATGCTGCCGCTGACGGTGGAGCACAAATATGCCAAGGCCGGCGATTTCAAAGTGATGGCCGAACCAAAGACGGTCACATCGCATGCGCGCTGCGTGGGCAAGAACCAGAACGCGATGATCAAGGTGGCCGCGCCGCCGCCACCGCCGGCACCGGTTGCTGCAGCCGCGCCCGCCGCAAAAGCGGGGCCGCAATGCCCGGAGGGCTGGAAGCTCAACGCCAAGAGCGTGAACAAAAAGACCGGCGCATTTGAATGCAACGCCAAGCCCGGCACCAAACTGCCAGAAGCCAAGCTGGCCTGCCCCGGCAGCCTGAGCTACATGGAAAATGCCAAGAAAGGCATGATCGCTTGCCGCGCAGGTTGATGCATCGCAGCTTTGGCTGTGCACTGTTGTGCCTTGCTGCGTATGCGCCGGTGGCGTTTGCGCAGCAGGCCAGCATGCCTCTTGAGCAGGCCGATGCCGTGCTGGCTGGCCTGGGTGAAAGACGCGCGCAGATCGCCCGTGAAGAGCAGTCTGCGCGAGAAGCGTGTTATGCCAAGTTTGCCTCCAGCAGTTGCCTGAAGGCGGCAGCACGGACCGCGCAAGACAAGCGCGCCAGTCTGCGGCAGGAAGAAAACGCGGCCCGGCGCGTGCTGCGCGAAGATCGCGCAGCCAAGCAAAAAGCCCGCGTGCAAGAAAAAACATCGCAAAGCGCGCCGCCGCCGGTGCCAGTAGAAAAGAAGCCGCCTCTGGTGCAACCTAAAGCGCCCGCCAATGGCGCCAGCACGCCGCCCGCCAAGAAGCCGCCGCTGCAAGGCAATTTGAGCGCAGAGCAAGCGGCCGCCAATGAGGCCGCGCATGCCAAGCGATTGGCCGATGCCAAGGCCAAACAGGAAGAAATCAAAAAGAAGCAGGCCGAGCGCGCTGCCAAGAAAGCGCAGCAAACGCCGCCACCCAGTGCCGGCAAGCTGTGAACTGCGGGCTAGGGCGTGATCGGCGGTTCGAGCTTGACCACAATCAACGACAAATTGTCGCCGCGGCCGCGCGCACGCTCGCGTGATAGCTGCACCAGCAGTTCCGCTGCATCGCGTACCGGCAGGGTTGTGATGATGCGCGCCAGCTCGTCGTCAGAAAAGTAGGCCCACACCCCGTCTGAACAGAGCAAGAATGCGTCGCCCGGCCGCGGATCGTCCAGCCGGTCGTGCGATACGCGCGGATGCTGCGGCGTACCCAGCGCGCTGGTGAGCATGTTGCGGTACTTATGCGTCAGCGCCTGCTGCGGTGTGAGCCGGCCGGCGGTGATCATGTCCTGTACGTAGGAATGATCGAGCGTGCGGTTGAACAATTGCCCAGCTCGAAAGTGGTAGAGCCGGCTGTCGCCCACGTGCGCCCAGTGCGCGTAGTTGGGCGTGATCACCATCAGCGTGAGTGTGCTGTGCGGTTCTTTCTCTTCGGTCAGGCCTGAAAGCTGCACCACCGTGTGCACTTCATTGACTACGTTATTGATGGCCGGCTCAATCGGGTCTTCTTCGCGCCATTCCTTGAAAAACGCGCGCGCAGTGGTCATCACCTGCTCGGCCGCGAGCGCGCCGCCGGTCTTGCCGCCCATGCCGTCGGCCACCACGGCCATCAGGCCGGCGGTGACGTGCGGTGACGCCATGATCATCAATCGGTCTTGCTGCTCGGCGCGGTCGCCAAGATGTTGGCCGGTGCAGGCAGATACGGTAAAGCGAGCCACGAAATATCGATTCCTGCGATTGCAGATGAACTTGAGTTAAACGGGAAAATCGGCAAAACTGCGGCTGGCCTTCAAAGGCAGCCCGGGACTACCAAAATGATTGTATCCATGCCGCAGGCTGCGAGAGTGTTGTGAGCGATTTTGTCAACATCCAGCACCGCATTATCGAGCTTGAGCTGGAGCATCGCGAGCTCGATGCAGCGATCCACGCCCTGACCATCAAAGAGGGTTACGATCAGTTGCAGGTGCAG
>JBJOQV010000197.1:0-5106 GCA_046049785.1 Pseudomonadota bacterium | reverse complement strand
CTTGTCGGCCAGCAACTGCGCCTTGGTCAGATGCAGCTCATGCAGCAATGCCGCAAATGCGTCGTTGGTGGGTGCAAACACCGTGAACGGCCCGGTGCCGGACAACGTATCTACCAATCCCGCAGCAACCACGGCTTCCACCAGAATCGAGAAGGCCGGATTGCCCTGCGCGACCTGCACGATGTTCTTGCTCGTAGGCAGAATGACCTTGTCGATCACATGAATCACGCCATTGCTGGCCTGCACATTGGTGGCAGTGATATTGGATTTGCGTCCTGATGCATCGGTAATGCTGGCCTTGCCGTTCATGATGCCAAACTTGATCGGCTGGCCTTGCACCGTGCCTGCCACCAGGCCATCCTTCAAATCGGCAGCCAATACCTTGCCGGACAACACGTGATAGGTCAGCACCGATGTCAGCAACGGTTTATTCGCCAGCAGTGCATCTTTGGTGACTTTCAGCTCGTCCAGCAGCGCAGCAAACGCGGCGTTGGTCGGTGCAAACACCGTAAACGGCCCGGCGCTCTTGAGCGTATCGACGAGGCCCGCGGCAACCACCGCTTCCACCAGAATCGAGAAGTCAGCATTACCTTGCGCAACCGCCACGATGTCGCTTGGCGGCGGCGGTGGCGGCGCATCTGATTTGGGCAGAATCACCTTGTCGATCACATGCACCACGCCGTTGGTCGCCTGCACGTTGGTGGCCACGATATTGGAGCTGCGGCCATTTGCATCGGTAATGCTGGCCTTGCCGTCTTTAATTGCGAAGGTAATGTCCTGCCCCTGCACGGTCCTGGCTTTCAATCCATCGCTAAGCTGGTCGGCAAACACCGCACTAGGCAGCACGTGGTAAGTCAGCACCGAGGTCAGCAAGGTTTTATTGGCCAGCAATGCATCCTTGGTGACTTTCAGTTCATCCAGCAGCGCGGCAAACGCGGCATTGGTTGGTGCAAATACCGTGAACGGGCCTTTGCCTTTGAGCGTATCGACGAGGCCAGCGGCCGTTACGGCTTCTACCAAAATCGAGAAGTCAGGGTTACCTGCGGCCACCGCCACAATGTCTTTGTTGGTGGGCAGCAGCACACGGTCGATCAGATGCACCACGCCCTTGCCGCCGCGCAGATTGGCCTCTATCACTTTGCTCATACCGCCACTGGCATCAGTAATTTCAATCGCGGGCGCCTTGCCTGGTGTTTTGATGGATTTGACGATCACGCGCTGGCCGTTCAAGGTCTCGATTGATTCACCATCTTTGAATTGCCGCGCCAGAATGCGCTTCGGAATCACGTGATAGGTCAGCACCTGCGTGAGCAAGTCTTTGTTCGCAAGCAGTTGCTCGGCCGTGACATTCAGGTCTTTCAGTAGCTGCGCAAACGCGGCGTCGGTAGGCGCCAGCACCGTGAGCTTGGCCTTGCGATCACGCAGCGCATCTTCCAGCCCGGCGGCCTTGATTGCGGCTTCAAGCGTAGTGGTCTTGTCATTGCGCTTGATCACCGAGAACGTACTGGGCCTGAAAATCGGCCCGCGCAAAATGTGCAGCACGCCATTGCTAGCGGTGATGTTGGCGCTGCCAATGACAACACCGTTGATGGTAAGCACGCCGTTGTCTAGCACAATCTCCAGTTCGTCACCCAGCAAATTGGTGATGACGATGGTGGTCTTGGCGTTGCCCTGCGTTTTTCCAGAACCTACCGCATCCGGCGCGCTGGCCGCAGCTGCAAGCTGTTCCTGCAGCAGCTTGCCATCGACCATATGCGCTTTGACGTATTCGGTCAGCGCTTCGCGGTTTTCCGGCTTGGTCAGCTCGGCCAAGTCTTCTGCATAGGGGCTCATCGCCGCATCGTCAGGCATGAGCAGCGTGTAGTTTTGCGTGCCGGCAAGCGTACTGCTCAGTCCCGCCGTACTGGCCGCGCCAGCCATGGTGTTGGTATTGCCCGATTTGCTCAGTGCATCGGCCAGTGTGGATGAGCTTGGTGCAGGAGTAACAGCAGCAGGTTCGCTACCACCACCACCGCCACAAGCTGCGAGCAGCGCCGTGGCAGATGCCGCCGCCAGAAGTTGCAGAAGTCGTTTCATGTTGTGCTCCATGAAAGCCGGGTGTTCCCGGGTCTATTAGTTAAAGGAGGAAGAAAGGCAGCCCACGCGCAACCAACACTGCAAAAATTGCTTGCAAAACTACTTGCTGGTTGCGTTGTGAACGATTAAGTTTATACCGACTAGTGTTACAAACATACTGCTGAGTAATAAACAGTATCTATTGGTAGTATGTAGAAAACTAAGCACGTACCGGGCGGAGCAGGCGCTAAGCAGCCTATTTAGGGGAATGGAAATCTCGGAAGACGGGGCAAGCACGCAGGTTTGATGCGGGTTTTCAGGCATTTCTGCCCCAAAACCCGCATCAAACCTGCGTGCTAAATACTGGTTCTTTGCAAGCAGGGTGAGTTTTGCGTGCTTACTTCTTCTTGCCCAGCGGCACCAGGCCTTTGCAGTCTGCGCCCAGCCACTTACCCTCGCCGCTCATTTTCATTGCCCGCGGTTTGCCGGCTTTGTCTTGCGAGGTCGCATCCATCTTCATCGTGTAGCGCTCGGCGCTCACGAGCGTCCACTCGCCGCTGCCGCTTGAGACTGGATCGGTGCAGGTAAATGTGCTCCTGACCGTGCTGCCGCTTTTTTTCCAGTCGTACTTGCATTTGCCTTGCATGTCGGTAGGCATCATGTCGCGCTTGACGTCTTCTTCAGTGAGACAGACTTGGGCTGTCACCGCCGAGCTACCGGCGCCAAAATCCATCTTGACACCCTGCTTGGCCATCATCTCTTCCATTTGTTTGCGCTGCGCCGGCGGCATGGCGGCCAGTTGTTTGCGCGCCTGCTCCATTTGCGCATTCATTTCCGCATCGCCTTGCATGCGATGCTGCATCTCCCACAAACCAGGCTTGAGTTGCTGCGCAAAAGCGCTCACGCAAAACAAAAGCAGTCCGGTTGCTGCGACGACTTTGAAGTGGTTCATGCGGCTACTCCTCCAGGGGTTGGCATATGCACACACTGTATCGCCGCGCGCCGCAGCGCGAAAGGCGCATCGCCTCACACGTTTGCGTGAGGGGCAAAACTCGCCGGCTGTGCAATCGGCCAATACAGCTTGAACACGTTGTGCGCGGTGCTCACTCCGTCCAGCAAATCGCCTGGCTTAATGTAGGGAAACAGGTTGGAAAACAGGCGGATTTCGCTTTCAGAAATACGCCGCACAATGTGATGCGGCCGCAGTTGGCTCGTGTGCGTCAACCCCGCCGCGGCTACCAGCTCGGCCAGTGCTTTGAGTGTGTTGGCATGAAAGTGAAACACGCGCTCGCTTTTGTCTGGTACCACCAGCGCCTGTTGGCGCAGCAGGTCTTGCGTGGTGACCCCGGTAGGGCACTTGCCGGTGTGGCAGGCCTGCGCCTGAATGCAGCCCAGCGCAAACATAAAGCCGCGCGCGCTGTTGCACCAGTCTGCGCCAATGGCCAGCGTGCGTGCCACATCAAACGCGGTGACAATCTTGCCTGCCGCGCCGATCTTGACGCGATCGCGCAGGTTCACGCCCACCAGCGTGTTATGCACGAGCAGCAGCGCCTCTTGCAGCGGCACACCCACGTGATCGGTGAACTCCACCGGCGCCGCGCCCGTGCCGCCTTCACTGCCGTCGACCACAATGAAGTCCGGCGTGATGCCCGTGGCCTGCATCGCCTTGACGATGGCAAAAAACTCCCACGGGTGGCCGATCGCCAATTTGAAACCCACCGGCTTGCCGCCGGAAAGCTCGCGCAACCTGGCAATAAATGCCATGAATTCCAGCGGCGTGGAAAACGCGCTGTGTGCCGCCGGCGAGACGCAGTCCTTGCCCACTTCCACCCCGCGCGCCGCCGCAATCTCTGGCGTGACCTTGGCGCCTGGCAGCACCCCGCCGTGGCCAGGCTTTGCGCCTTGCGAAAGCTTGATCTCAATCATTTTCACCTGCGGATCGCGCGCGTTGTGCGTGAATTTCTCTTCTGAAAACGTGCCGTCGGCATTGCGGCAGCCAAAGTAGCCGCTGCCGATTTCCCACACCAGATCGCCGCCAAATTCGCGGTGATACTGGCTGATTGAGCCTTCGCCCGTGTCATGCATAAAACTGCCCATCTTGGCGCCTTTGTTCAGCGCACGGATGGCATTGGCAGACAGCGCGCCAAAGCTCATCGCGCTGATGTTGAACACGCTGGCGCTGTAGGGCTGCGTGCAGTCTGGGCCGCCGATGGTGATGCGAAAGTCGTGGCTGGCAATTTTGGCCGGCGCGATGGAATGATTGATCCATTCATAGCCCGTCTCATACACGTTGAGCTGCGTGCCAAAGGGGCGCTTGTCTACCTCTTGCTTGGCACGCTGATACACGATGCTGCGCTGATTGCGCGAGAATGGCCGCGCCTCGGTGTCGTCTTCAAAAAAGTACTGGCGAATCTCTGGCCGGATCGATTCAAAGAAATAGCGAAAGTGCGCCAAAATCGGATAGTTGCGCCGCACCGCGTGGCGCGTTTGCGTTATGTCCCGTACGCCCACCGCGCTGAGCAGCAAGGCCACGACCAGCAACGCGACAAGCCAGGTTTGCCAACCCGCAATTGCGAGTGCGGCAGCAGCAGCACCGGCCAGCACGGCGCACAACCAGAACGTGAGATAACGAATATGGAACATGGAGCGCGCCTTGCAGCAATGCAATCGCGCAATGATAAGGGGTCAATGCAACAAAGGAATGAGCTTTTTAAGGAACATACGCAATATTCATGCGGGTTTTGAGGCGTTTTTGCCCCAAAACCCGCATGGATATTGCGTAGCAGCATTTCAAACCGTCATTGCGAGCGTAGCGAAGCAATAACGCATGCGCGGCAACACCTAAGCCGCAATGACACCGCCGCCCAAACACACCTCACCTTGATACACCACCGCGCTTTGCCCCGGCGTTACCGCAAACTGCGGCTGACTGAAGGTGAGTGCAAACGCGTCGTCTGCCGTGTTGTTCAGCACGCATGCTGCATCCGCCTGCCGGTAGCGCGTCTTGGCTGCGAGCGATGCATCCTGCGGCGGGCTGCCGGCAATCCAGTG
>JBJOQV010000196.1:0-3344 GCA_046049785.1 Pseudomonadota bacterium | reverse complement strand
TGGATATTGCGTAGAGCACTTAAATATCTATCCGATAAAGACCGTCAACACAACTTTCTCATCGCGCAAAAAATCCACCGCGTCTTCAAACACACCGATCAGCGATTTGTTCACGGCCTTGATAGTGGCCGCATCTTCACCGGTTTCATTGCAGCGAAAATTGCGCATCACCAGCACCGCGCCCTTCTTGCCGGAGCCGGAGAGCTGATCGGTCAGGCAGTCGTACAGCGCATCCAGGTTCATGCCGAAATGGTCTGGAAAGTGCAGCGTGTCGGCGATGCGTGTGAGCAGGCCGGCCTTGGTGGTGACGCCCTTGCAGTCGACCTCGATGCGCCAGAAATCAAGCGTGGCAGCGGCCATGAACAGCGCATCGTGCGGCGGCGCATCGTGATGCACGCCGCCAGTCTGCAGCTGGGCTTTGTACTCGTCAACGCCTTGCGTGGCTTGCTCCATGTCACTCCCGAATCCGTTTGAATGAGGCGTAGTGATCGTCTGTGTAGTAGTACTCGCCGCTGGTGGCGGGACTACCCGTTTTGCCATCGCCCGCCACAATGCGGCGGGCGCCGCGGTCGCGCGAGTACGGGGTCTTGACGGTGTACTCGTGGTAGTAGCCACGCGGCTGCTTGGGCAAAATGCCTTCGCGGTTACCAAATACGGTGCCGTCTTTGCGATACGGAAATGGCCCGCCTTTTTTGATCAGCGCCAGCGTGTCACGCGCCTGCTTGGGCAGATCGGCCACGGCAATTTCGCCCACGCCGCTGTCTGCGCGCTTGGCGAGCGCCACACCGCTGCCGGCCGCAAGCAAACAGGCTGCAGCACCCGCCAGCGCTACACGCGCAACCGCCCACCTCAGGCCATTTTTCACGGCTTGCCCACCCTCACGCTTGGAACATTGACCGTTTCTAGCGGAAATCAATGCAGTTTGGCAAGCGTTGTGTGCTTAATACAGGTCAGATTTCGAAAAACGTGCGGATTGCGTCAGAACGCGCTGCAGCATCGGCTTCGCCCAGCGCAATCAATTCGCGCGTGAAAGCAGGCTCAAACAGCAAATAGCTCGTCAAACCGCCGCCGCTGGCGTCATCTGCACCCAGCGCGCGCAGCATGGCACGCACAGTGCGCGGCAAGGACTTGGCGTGCCGCACCGCGATGTCGTCCAAGCGCTCGGAGGGCGCGATCACCAGCGGCTGCACAATGCGCAGCGCCAGCGTTTCGCGCTGCTGCTGCGTGAGCAGGCCAAGGGTGCGGTTGACGCGCTCCAGCCGCTCCACGTCGGCCGATAGCGTGTCCAGAAAGATCGAGGCCATCGCGTGGCCGGCCACCGTCGCCAGGCTCGGATAGCGCGGCGCATTCACCAGCGGCTGCGGCTCCTGCGCGCGCCCCGCGCCGATCACCAGCATCTTTGTTGCGCCCAGATGGATTGCGGGCGACAGGGGCGCAGTTTGGCGCATTGAGCCATCGCCAAACCATTCTTCTTGACCCCGCCGCTTGAGCAGTTGCGCGGGAAACACAAACGGGATGCTGCTGGAGGCCATGAGATGGCCAATTTCAATCGGCGTGGGGATGGCCATGCGCTCGCTGCGATGCCATGGCTCAATCTCGCGCGAGGCCTGATAAAACGTTGCATGCGCGCCGCTGGAGTAGCTGGATGCGCCCACCGCCAGAGCGCGCAGCTGGCCGGCATCGATCATGCGGCCCACCCGCGCCACGTCCACCGTCCTGGCCAGCAAATGCGCCAGCGGCGCATTGTCCAGCAGTGCCCGCGGCTTGGCGCGCAGCGAGCGGCGCAGCATCCAGCCAAACCCGATCGCACTCATCCAGCGTGCGCCGCCGCCGGCCATCGCCAGCACATCGGAGCGGTACACATCATGCACGTGCAGATTGCGCCAGAGCTGCGCAAGCAGGTTCAGCGCCGCGTCAAAATCATCTGTCCGGCAAGCCAGCGCTGCTGCGTTGATCGCACCGGCGGAGGTGCCGCTGTAGATCGAAAACGGCGCAGCCGGCGCGTCTGCGTGCAGCGCGCCGGCCCGTTTGAGAATCCGCACCACGGCCAGCAGCACGCCGATCTGGTAGGCCCCGCGCGCGCCACCGCCGGAAAGCACTAAAGCTATGTTTGCACTTCGCATCGTTGCCGCAGCATAACAATAAAGTGCCTTGCAATTTCTTACACATGGGTTGTGCATTAACGGCGAACCTAGACACCAAAGCCCAGTCAATGCATACAATTCGCCTTTTCTGGAGCGCGTGTTGTGGATGCATTGTTGCGATCAAGCGCCGTAGCTGTCAGGCCATTGGCACAGACGTTGGAGTTACTGGTGATCAGCGCAATGGCGTTGCTGTTGCCACTTTCGCCGGTGGCATGCACTGTGCTGTCTGGCCGGCTGGTCTATTTCAGACGGTACGGCCGCTCAGTCCAGAGCAGCGCACGCATGCTGGAGGCGCTGTGGCGCACGCATGTGATTGCGCGCAACACGCAGCGCAAACTCACGCACAGCAGCTTGACCACACCGGAGTCAATTCAAGGCGGTTGCACGCATTGCGGCCGCTGCTGCGTAGACCGCGCCTGCGTGTTTTTGGAATGGACCGACGACGGCCATTCGCGCTGCTCGATCTACAACAACTGGTTCTGGAAATTGACCAGCTGCGGCAGCTATCCGGTGGATGCGCACAGCATTGACGTGTACGGCTGCCCTTCGTTCAAGGCAGTGCCGATCAAAATCCTGCCCACGCAGCAGCGCTAGCCTGACTAACGCGCCGCGTTCGCATCCAGCACGGCCAGCGCCGTCATGTTCACAATGCGCCGCACTGTGGCACTGGCGGTCAAAATATGCACCGGCGCGGCTGCGCCCAGCAGCATGGGGCCGATGGCAATGTTGTTGCCGGCCGAGACCTTGAGCAGGTTGTAGCTGATATTGGCCGAATCAATGTCGGGAAACACCAGCAGATTGGCTTCGCCTTTGAGGGTTGAATTGGCGATGATGTCCTTGCGCGCCGCCTCGTCAATGGCGCAGTCGCCATGCATCTCGCCATCCACTTCAAGCTCGGGCGCGCGCTGCCGCAAAATCGCCAGCGCGTCGCGCATCTTGATTGCGGAAGGCTGGCTGCTGGACCCAAAGTTTGAGTGCGACAGCAAAGCGACCTTGGGCGTGATGGCAAACCGCGCCATCTCTGCGGCGGCTAGCAGCGCGATCTCGGCAATCTGTTCCGCAGTCGGGTTGGCGTTGACGTGCGTATCCGCCAAAAACACCGTGCCGCGCGGCAACATCAGGCAATTCATCGCGGCGTAACAACTGGCGCCTTGGCGCAGGCCGATCACCTGATCGACATAATGCAAATGCAGGCCGGTG
>JBJOQV010000195.1:0-4972 GCA_046049785.1 Pseudomonadota bacterium | reverse complement strand
CGCCTGCTCCTATGGCCGCCCGGTGGTCGTGTACCGCGACCACGATGACGACGACTGATCGCATACCGCAACCGTTCTCCCTCGACCCCCCAGGGCGCTTGCTCTAAGCGGCGCCCTTAGGCGGCTCTGGCCCTTGGCCCCGCGCTTTGCCGCGAGCCTAGGGCTTTTTTTTGGGCTTCCCCCCTACAATCGGCGGCAGACAAGAAGAGGGTTGGCATGAAGCAGCAGGGCGTTTTGTGGGGAGGTGCGGCGGCATTTGCGCTGCTGTGCGCGTTCTCGATATGGTGGATCGGGCCGCATACGGCATCGCGCGATGTGGCGCCGCGTGTAGAAGCGCTCGCTGCGCGGCCGAGTGTGGCGCCGGCAGCATCGCCTACGCCGGTGCCGCCTGTGGCGCAAAAAACTGCGCCAACCCCAACACCAGCGATAACCCCAACCTCAACCCCGGCGGCTTCGCCCACTGTTGCCGCGCCGGCCAAGGCATCGCCTTCCCCTATCGCATCGCCAGCTTCCGCGGCATCGCCCGCGCCGGTGGTTGCGTCGGGGCGCGAGGTTGAAGCCGATATCGCCAAACAACTGCAAGGCAAAACTATTGAGTTTGAAAGCAAGAGCGATCAGCTCACTGCCCGCGGCAAAGAGGTGCTGGATGGTTTGCTGCCCCTGTTTGCCAAAGCGCCTGCTGCGCGCTTTCTGATTGAAGGCCATACTGACAGTTGGGGCGACAAAGCCTACAACCAGGCGCTCAGCGAGCGCCGCGCACGCTCGGTTCAGGCCTATTTGGTAAGCAAGGGCCTCAACGCTCAGCGCTTTGAAGCCAAGGGCCTGGGCGATGCGCGGCCGATCGCAGACAACAAAACCACCGCCGGTAGCCGCAAGAACCGCCGCATCGAGTTCAAGGCGTTATAGGGCAAGCGCATGACTGACCTGACGTTCAAGCTCATCGTTTGCCTGGCGCTTGCCGCGCTGATTGGCTTTATCACCGCGTGGCTGCTGCGCGGGCTGCGCATGCAGGGCATGCGCGCCGAGGTTGATGCTGCCAACACCCGCATGCTGGAGATGGACCGCAAAGCCATGCTGCACCAGACCGAGTTGGCCGGGCGTGACAAGCGCCTCGCCGTTCTCGACGCTGAACTTGCCGAAGAAAAAAAGCGCTTCGCGGAACTGTTTGCGGAGTTTCAAAAGACCGACCAGAGTTTGATTGAGCAGCGCGCGACCGCCGCCGATCTACGCGCACAGATTGAATCCGGTAGCAGCGAAGGTGCGGCCCGCCCTGCCTTGCCCGGCGAGGTGCAAGAGCTGCAGAACAAGATTGACGCGCTGGAAGAAAGCCTGCGCGAATGCGCCAGCCAGCGCGCGCAACTGCACGCGCGCCTGCTCGCCGCGAGTCCCACCGCGCAGCCCTTCGAAGGCGAGCCGCCGCGGCAATTCACCGAGCTGCCCAAAACCATCGACGACCTCAAGCACATCTACGGCGTTGGCCCCGTGCTGGAAAAGCTGCTGCAAAAACTCGGCATCTACCTGTTCAAGCAGGTTGCGCTGTGGAAAGACGAAGACATTGATTTTTTCGATGCCCAGCTCGGCCAGTTTCACGGCCGCATCCGCCGCGAAGGCTGGGTGCGCAGCGCGGTGGAAGAACACTACAAAAAATACGGCGAATGGCTGGCTGAGGGCGAGCCGGCGATTACCAAGCCGGAGACGAATCGCTGATGTTGGCGTGGCAGGTCGCAGGTGATGGCGCTTTGCGCCAGTGACGAAAACGCGTTGCGTTTTCTGTGAAGTGTGATGTAACTGCCAGGCTGCATCACATTTCACAGGCGACAAAGGAGCCGTCACAGCGGCAAAGCCGCGTCACTTTTCTGTCAAACCGGATACTCCGGCCGGTTTTGATACGCCGTCAGCACGGTGCGGATTGCAGCGATGAGCTGCTGCGGCGCGCGGTAGTTGGGGTGCGCGCGAAATACCGCAGCGGCGTCGGACATACGCACTAAATCGCCAAACTCGCGCTCGGCTTGCTGCAGCTCATCGTTGTGTACATGCAGGCGGATTGTTTTGGATGGCGGCGCACCGGCGCGCGCGGCCAGTTCCAGCGCACGCACTTGCTGGCCGCACCGGCAGCGCGCTTCTCCGCTCACCAGACCGCAGGCGCCGCCCATGAAATAATCCAGCCGTTGCCGCGCGCGTGAAAGGCGTTTGCGGTAGGCATCGGCGCTGATGGCGAGCACGTCCGCTGCAACCTCTGAAGACAAACCAAACACCACGTCGAGCAGGTACGCAATGCGCAGCTCGCGGTCCAGCGCCATCAACATGCTCTGCGTGCAGCTTAGAGCGATGCGGCGGGCGGTGAGTTTGTCTTCTGGTGTCAAAGCCACCGCGCCGCCGTGCGATTCAACCAAATCCATGCCCGCGCCAAGTTTTTCTTGCAGCGCTTCCAAGGATGTTTCCGGCGACTCTTGTGAACGGGTGCGCGCAGTCAACAAATAATTGCTCGTCACGCGATAGGCCCAGGTGCCAAAGCTGCTTTCGCCGCGAAAACCGCCCAGATGCGTGGTGATTTTGAGCAGCGCTTCCTGCGTGGCGTCTTGCGCGTCTTCGCGGTTGCCCAGCATGCGCAGCGCCAGATTGAATACCGGCGGCTGAATACTGACCAGCAGCGTTTCTAGCGCCAGCAGTTCGCCGTTGCGCGCGCGGGCGAGCAGATCGCCTGTGATGTCGGGCATTTTCATAGACGTTTGAGCTCGATATTCTGCGCGGTAGCAAGCAGCGTAGCGCACAATGTTTGCTCTGCCTCATGCACGGCAAACACATCGGCCGCGCATACGGTCAAGGTTTTGCCCGCCCGCACCACGCGGCCCACCGCGCGAAGATGTGTACCGCGCGCCGGCGCGAGCAGCTTGAGTGTTGCATCCACCGTTGCGTTGGCAAAGCCCGGCGGCAGCAGCGTGCCCGCGCTGGCGACCGCGGCAAAGTCTGCCGCGGCAAATACGGCAGTGGCTTGCAGCACGCCGGGCCGGTAGGTCAGCGCATCAGCCACCGGAATCTCCAGTTCTACCGCGCCGGGTTCGATGCGTACAAAGCGCAGCTTTAGTGTTTGCGCCATTGGCATGGCCAGCACCATGTTCTTGAGCAACGCAATATGTGCAGTTTGATCGATCGCGTTTGTCATGTAGGCTCCTAGCGCGATGAGACGGTGGTTTGCTGCAAGCGGCTGGGCAGCACCACAGGCGCGTCAAACCACGCCACGTCTGCGGCGCTGCCGTAAGTGGCGCGCACGCGCTCGTGCCATGCAGCGCTGTAAAACGTTTGCGCTGCAGCGCGGTTTGTCCACAGATAAACGCCGCCGAATTTGCCGTCTTGCGTGATGATGAAGTACTTGCGCGCCAAGCCGGGCACCGCTTGATACGTGGGCAGCGCTTTGTTGAATTCCGCGATCAAGCGCTCGCGGCCCACGCCTGCGGGTATGGGGATGCGCACGATGGTTGCCACGGCCTGGCCGTCCGCTGCCGCGCCGGCGTTATCGAGCATGTTGTCGAGAACTACGGGCGCATCAAACAATGTGACATCACCACGCACGCCGCGCTCTTTGAGTACCCGCGCATGCCACGCATCGTTAAACCAACCATCGGCCTGCGTGCGGCTGTTCCACAAATACAGCCCGCCAAATGTGCCGTCGTCCGACAAAGTGAAGTATTTGTATTGCAAGCCCGGCACAGCGTCGTACTGCGGAACGGCGTCGCGGAATTTGCCGATCACGTAAGCCTTGGGCGCGTACCAGGGCTTGGGCACTTTGACGAGCGCCACCACCTGGGTGGGCGCGGGCTGCGGCAAGGCTTCGGGCGCGGTCTGCGCGGCAGCTCCGGCAGCCAGGGCGAGCGTCGCGGCAACGGCAGGGGCAATAGATCGAACAGCGGTTCGCACGAAGGGTTCTCCAAAGGATGGCAAAGCGCAAGATCGGCTTTGCATATTCCTTTTAGACACTCAACGCATCAATGTTGTGACTGTCAAAAGCGATCACGCATATTTCATGCGCTTTTTCAGACATTTTTGCCCCAAAAGGCGCATGGAATCTGCGCATTGACTTCCTGAGTCAGGCACTTACAGACGGTAACAGCCTTGCGGCGCTTCTTGTTGCACACTGAGTCCGTTGAGCGAAGGAGTTTGCAATGAAGCATCTTGCAACGTTGAGTCTGGCCATGTGTGGGTTGGTTAGTGCGCATGCGAATGAGCGCGCGAATGCCGCGCCTAGCGGTTGCGAGAGTGTGAAGTCTGACGCTGCTGCCAGTGCGCAGGCGCAGCGTGGGCTGCGCATCACGCCGCAGGCGCCGGGCGGCTTGGTTGCGCATAGCGGCGGACAAGTGATTCACAATACCGGCCAAGTGGTGCATCGCGGCGGGAACGTGGTTCACAACACGGGGCAAGTCGCGCACAACACGCCGCTGCTGAATCGGCCTTTGCCCAGCTATAGCGCGGCAAACATGCCGCAGCCTTGCGCGCCGGGTGGTTAGCCGACCAGCGCTTGCGCAAACTCCTGCGCGCTAAACGGCTGCAGATCCTCCAGCGCCTCGCCTACGCCGATAAACAGCACCGGCACCGGGCAAGTCTTGGCAATCGCGGCCAGCACGCCGCCTTTGGCGGTACCGTCCAGCTTGGTGACAATCAGCCCGGTGAGCCCCAGCGTTTCGTTGAACGCTTTGACCTGCGCCACGGCGTTCTGGCCGGTGTTGCCGTCGATCACGAGCCAGCGCTCGTGCGGCGCACCTTCCAGTGCCTTGGCGCAGACGCGGGCGATTTTTTTCAGCTCTTCCATCAAATGCGTTTGCGTGGGCAGGCGGCCGGCGGTGTCGGCAATCACCACGTCCACATTTTTTGCGCGGGCGGAGGCCACAGCATCAAACACCACGGCGCCGGGGTCGGCGCCTTCCTGGCTGATGACGATGACGCGGTTGCGCTGCCCCCAGATGGCAAGCTGCTCACG
>JBJOQV010000194.1:0-3908 GCA_046049785.1 Pseudomonadota bacterium | reverse complement strand
CGGTTGGTCTCTGAATACTCACGGTCCGCAACACCGCCCTGCGCCGCAGTATTGAATCCTTGCGCGGCATAAAAGCCAGGCAATATCTCCGCAAAATTGATGTCTTTTTCGGTCTTGGTGTAGAACAAGCCCGCTGTCCACAAGAACGGGCCATCACCTGTGGAGACAATGCGCGTCTCGTGCGTCAGGCCTTTGTACCGCGCAACCAGGTCTTGGTACGCCGAGAATGCCCAAGGGTCGCCGTTAGCGTCCAGATGAAAATCAAGGTCAGTGAGTAGGTTAAAGCCAGTGATATCGGCAATGCTGTTTTTCTTGTCTTTGTAAGTGGAGGTTGCAGAATGCAGCTTGGCGCCGCCCAAATCCCAATCCAAGTCAATGGAGGTCATCGAAAGTTTGCGGTCGGCCGTATCGGCAAATGCGCCAACGATCGTGCGGTCATTCACCACATAGGGCGCGCTCGGGTCGGCGACAGTACGTCCACCCGGATACGTACCGCCAGCAGCAATGTAGGCCGGTAAGCGCTGCGCGGCAGATGAGCCTACGGCAGTTTGGTCTTGCGCAGTGTGGGCAAGCAGCACAGAGAACGCAGGCGTCACTTGCCACAAGGCAGACACGCGCCCGCCAGTGGTTTTATTGGTGTTTTCGTCTTCAATCAGGCGTGTGGGCAGTGCGTTGGCACCGGTGCGGTAAGGCGGATTGGTCAGGCGGTCAACCCAGCCTTTTTCGTTGAGCGCACTCACAGACGCGCGCAGCGCAAACGTATCGCCGATTGGCCAGTTCACTACGACATTTGGATCGATTGACAAACCGCCGCTACCAGCGGTTTTATACGAGTCAAAATTAATCACGCCTTCCATCTTGCCCAGCTTGGGCTTGTTGGTGATGTAGCGGATGGTGCCGCCCAGGCTGCTGGAACCATATAGCGTGCCTTGCGGGCCGAGCAAGGTTTCCACGCGCGCAATGTCCTTGATGCGGAAGTTCAGATTGGGGAGCGGCGTATCGTCGATGTAATAGGCGATGCCTGTGCGCACGAAGTAGTCCAGCTCGTTGGCGCCAACGTTCTGGTTGCTCAGGCCACGCACGACGACGGTCTCCGCATAGCGCGGTCCGTTGTTGGGCGCATTGATCGCGACATTTTGATCAATCAGTTTTTTCACATCGGTAATGTTGGCCTCGCGCAGCGCTTCTTCTGAAATAGCCTCAACGTTGTAGGGCACGCGGTGCGCTTGCTGCTCGCGCTTGGAGGCGGTGACGGTAATGACCTCCAGCGTTTGAGGGTCCTTTTTTTCGTCTTTCTTTTCATCTTTCTTGGCTGGATCGGCCGGGGCCGGCGTGGCCTGTGCCCATACCCACTGCGGCGAAGCAAAAGCGAGAAGCGCGAAGGAAAGAGCTGTGGCGATTTGCGTGCGTTGCAAAGCGTGCTGAGACTTCATGGAATTGTTCTCCTATCCCTGGATTTTGAGTGAGAAGCAGCGAGGAAGCGAATAACACCAATTAGATACCAGTTTGAACTATATCGCGGAGTACGCCGCAGCGCCAGACGATTTTTGGCGTGCATCACAACGGGTACGCGAGCACTCAAGGCGGCGCCAACTTGGTGCGCAAACCGGGGCGGCAGACAAGCCTGGGCATCGTGCGGCGCATCAAAAAAGTGATTTGTCGATGCGCCAGCTTGCCCGGGTGGTTTCAAGGCGTGGCCGCCTGGGGGCTGGCGACCCACTCAATCAGCGCATCCAGAGCTGCTCGCCCTCGTTTGGCGTTGGCGTGGTTGACCAGCCCAACAACTACCTGCATCTGGCCGCCGGGGGCGTGCACGTATCCGGCAACACCGATGACGTTGCCCAGTGTGCCGGTCTTGATACGTGCCGCCTGCTGCGCGGCTGTGCCGGCAAGCCGTTCGCGCATGCTGCCGTCCACACCTGCTATCGGCAGGCTGGCGAGAAATTCCGCCGACCAGCGCCCACGCGCAGCGGTGCGCAACAGGTACGCGAGCTGCTCTGCACTGACGCGCTCGGTACGCGAAAGGCCGGAGCCGTTTTCCACCACCAACGCGGCGCGCGCAATGCCCGCACGGTCGAACCACGCATCCACCGCGGCCCGCCCAGCCTCCAATGTGTTTGCACTGCCGGCGGTCTGGGCGGCCCCAAGATTCAGCAGCAGCAAGCGCGTCATGCCATTGTCTGAATCTTTGTTGATGGCGCGAATGATCGCTGCAAGCGGCTCGGAGCTGCTTTCATGCAGCGGCTTGGCATCTGCAGGCACTACGCCATCGCGTACGCTGCCGTGCCAGGCGATGCCGATCTCGCGCAACTGCGCACGAAGCACGCGCTCCCAGAACACATTGCGGTCGAGCACATTGGTTTCAGTACTGATGGTGCAATTGCGCGGAAAGCTGCCTTGCAGCACAACGGTAATGAGCCCAGCAGCATCCGCAATAACTTGGGGCACCTGAAAATCATCGGCCCAATCGCCGCAATCGCGCTCCACCAGTTTGAGCTTTGCAGCACTGATGCGCACACGGTAAATCGTCTGCGCGGTCTGCACACGGATGCGCCGCGCATCGGCGATGAGCATGAACTCCAGCATGTTGTGATTGAGCAGCAGCGCATCCGGGATCAGGTTGTAGTACGCATCTGGATACTCATCAAACGGCGGCGCACCCAGATCCAGCCGCGGGGGTGTAAAGCGGCTACGATCCAGCACGATGTTGCCAGCGATGGCGCGAATGCCTTGTGCACGCAAAGCCCTTAATGCCTTGTGCAAGCGCTCTGCGGAGAACGCAAAATCACCACCGCCGCGCACATGCAAAGCGCCGGCCAGCGTGCCGCCACGCATCGGCGCAGCCGAAAGAAACTGCGTCTTCCATTGCTGCGCGGGGCCAAACACGTCCAGCGCCACCTGCGTGGTGACGGTCTTCACGGTGGAGGCCGGCTGCATCGCGCGCTGCGTGTTGACCGCCAGCCGGGCAGCGCCATCGTCTACGGGGATGACGATGGCACTCATCGACACTGGTGCGATGCCAGCCTGTTCAAGCGCGCTCAGCACGGTTGCAGGCAACGCCGTCTGCGCGCCGGCAAGCGGAGCCGCAGCACAGCACGCACACACCAGCAAGTACCCAGCGGTGCGGCCGATCAAAGCCGCTGATAACAAGCGAATTTGATGCGCATTGAATGCCTTGTACGCAATATTCATGCGGCTTTTCAGACATTTTTGCCCCAAAAACCGCATGGATATTGCGTACATTGATTTCATTGCCGAGCAATTGAATTGATTGGGCATGCCGTCAAAGGGTCCGCGTGATTTTGCTTAAGTGGCGTGGCGCATCCGGATCAAGGCCGCGCAGCCGCGCAAGACTTTCAATCCACACATAAAAACTCAGGATCGCGCTGATGGGGTCCAGGTCCGCGTGCGCAGTTGGAATGATGGGCAGCACATCGGGTGCGGCACCCGCTGGCGCTGCGAGCAGTACGCGCGCGCCGCGCTGCTTTAAGTCTTGCGCAAGCGCGAGCAGCCCCGCCTGCGCCGGACCACGTGGTGCAAAGATCAGCACCGGGTAGTCCGGGCCGATCAGTGCGAGCGGACCATGCTTGATTTCTGCGCCTGAAAACGCCTCGGCCTGGATGCAGCAGGTTTCCTTGAACTTGAGCGCGGCTTCCTGCGCAATGGGCAGGCCAGTGCCGCGGCCGATCACTAGTAGTTGCTGTGCGGCCATCAGCGGCGTACATGCGGCGCTCCAATCGGTCTGTACGGCCTGCGCAAGCGATTGCGGCAGGTTCTTCAGCGCATCTGCAAAACCTGCATCCTGCTGCCACGCTGCAACGAGCTGTGCGCCCGCGCCAAGCTGCGCAACAAAACTCTTGGTCGCGGCCACGCTACGCTCTGGGCCCGCGCACAGCGGCACCATCCAC
>JBJOQV010000193.1:0-3551 GCA_046049785.1 Pseudomonadota bacterium | reverse complement strand
TGCCCCCTCTCCCCTCGCGGGAGAGGGCGGGGGGTGAGGGGCGGCCAGCGACAATTCTGCCTCCCAATCCACATAAAAACTAAAGTCCGTGCGATTGTTGTTCTCCGGCTTGCCGCGCAGCTTGTCGCGCTCACGACTCATCCAATTCGCGACGCGCCAAAGCACCGCCAAGTCGGTTGCAAACGGATACTCGCCGCCGCCCGCATCCAGTGACTGCGCAGTCACTACCTCGTCAAGCAAGTTGTGCCGCAGATTGCCGGCCACGGGCACAGCTTCGATTTTCGATTCCGTGCTGACCACCGCACCTTGTGCATCGACCACGGCATACAGCGACACCGCCGGCATGGTGCGACCTTCTTCTAGCGTAAACGCATACACCACCGGGTCGGGCAGCATGGTGATCTTGTCGCCAGGCATGTACACCGTGCTCATGCGCGCCCGGCCGATGGCATCCACCGGACTGGCCGGTGCAATCGCCACGCCCGGCGCGGCAATGTGAATACCCACCGTGGCCGTGCCATCCGCGTGATACTGCACGGAAAACGCGTCATCAATCTCTGTGGTCGTAATGTCGTCGATCGAAAACGCTTGCACATTCGCGACCGGCAGCGCGGGCAACGCCGGTGGCGCAAGCGCTGGATGCGCCGCACCTTTGGGAAAGCACTCGCTCAAGAAGCGCTGCATGTGTAGCTCAAACGGATTTTTCAGCGCGCCCAGTTGCAGCAGCAAGCGCGCCGGCGCGATATTCAGCTGCAGGCACGCGGTATTCAAGGCCTTGAACGCAATGCCGTTTTTATCCGGCTTGAGCAGCACAAACGGCATGGCCGCGGCAATCTCCGGCGGCAGCGTGCCGGCCTTAAGCTCCTCGACCATCTGCGCGGCGCGCGCCTCTTGCGCTTTTTTCTTTTCAATCGCGGCGCGCGCGGCCTTCAGCACATCGGGCGGCGCAGGTTTGTAGCGCGCCTTGCCCTTGCGGTGAAAGTAATGTGGCGCGCCGTGCAGGCGCAGAATCAGCGCAGCTTTTTGCACCGGCGTGGGCGCGCCGCCAAAATAGTCGCTGGCAAACTCAAGCGCGGCAAATTCTTCCTGCGGCAGCAGGTCATACAGAAAATCCAGCTCAATGCCTTCACTCTCGCCTTGCGCAGCAGCCATAAAAGCGTCTGGCTCCGGCTTGTCAAACTGGAACATCACACTGGCAGACTTGACCTTGCTGCGTTTGCCGCTGGCCAGCTCAATCTGAAACGACGCCTCGCCAGCCGAAATCACCCGCCCGGCCTTGAACCCGCCGTCTTCTTCAAAAAATGCATGCATGAGTGAATTGTAGGCGTGGCGCGGCTTTGTCACTGCCGCGTACGCAAAGTCTGCAATTAGAATACGCAATATCCATGCGCTTTTTCGAGCAAAAATGGCTGAAAACCCTCATGGATATTGCGTAGAGTGCTTCGAGATTTAAGCGATCTGCAGCATCCCATCCTCCATAAAGCCCTTTCTATCGCGCCGCAGGGCGCACCGCCTTGAACTTGGCACAATACGCCGCATGTGCAATAGCTCATTGCAACGAAAGGGCGCATCATGGATTGGCTTTGGGTTGCCGCAATAGCGTTGATCGTGATCGGCATCGTCGGCACCGTACTGCCTGCGCTGCCCGGCATCATTTTTGTATTTGGCGGCATTGCGCTTGCCGCCTATGCGGACGATTTCACCCGCATCTCGCAGTGGACCATAGGCGTGCTGGCGGTGCTGGCCATCATCGGCTGGGTGCTGGATTATGTCGCAGGCCTGATGGGTGCAAAAAAAGCCGGAGCAAGCAAGCTGGCGATTATCGGCGCGGCCATTGGCACGGTGGCCGGCATCTTTATGGGGCTTGTCGGCGTGCTGTTTATGCCGCTGGTGGGCGCGGCGATTGGTGAATACATCTACTTAAAGGGCCACCCCGAAGCACTGCAACGCGCGGGCAAAGTTGGCGTGGCAACCTGGCTGGGCATTATCGCTGGCTTGATTGGCAAGGTTGTGATTGTGTTTATCATGCTGGGCATTTTTGGGGCAGCACTGTTGGTTCCGTAGACTGGCGAGCGCAGACACGATCTAACCCCTATCTCAATATTTATTTCAGGTTCTTGGGAGAACACACAGATGGCAATGGATGTCATTGATTACCAAATCATCGGTTCAGAAATGCAGTTAGTCGAATGCGAGCTAGACCCCGGCGAGGCGATGGTGGGCGAGGCCGGCAGCATGATGTACATGGACCCGGGCATTGATATGGACACCGTGTTTGGCGACGGCTCAGGCGGCGGTGGCGGCGGCTTGCTGGGAAAGCTGCTGGGCGCGGGCAAGCGCCTGGTCACCGGCGAATCACTGTTCACCACGGTGTACAGCAACACTGATTCAGTCAAGCGCAAAGTGGCGTTTGCCGCGCCCTACCCCGGCAAGATCATCGCGGTGGACTTGCGCCAACTGGGCGGCACACTGCTGTGCCAAAAAGACGCGTTTTTGTGCGCGGCCAAAGGCGTGCAACTAGGCATTGCGTTTCAGCAAAAGCTGGGCGCGGGCTTTTTTGGCGGCGAAGGCTTCATCATGCAAAAGCTCGATGGCGATGGCCTGGCGTTTGTGCATGCCGGCGGCACCATCATCAAGCGGCAGTTGCAGGCCGGCGAAACGCTGCGCGTGGACACGGGCTGCCTGGTGGCGCTGCAACCGAGCGTGAGCTTTGATATTCAGTACGTAGGCAAAATCAAGACCGCCATGTTTGGCGGCGAAGGCTTATTCTTTGCCGCGCTGCGCGGCCCCGGCACCGTGTGGCTGCAAAGCCTGCCCTTCTCGCGCCTGGCCAGCCGCGTGTTTGCGGCCGCGCCGCAGCGGGGCGGTGGCCGTGAAGAAGGCTCGCTGCTGGGTGGCTTTGGCCGCATTCTGGACGGTGACAACGAGTAAAAACAAGGTTTTCAAATAGCGCTACGCAATATCGACGGTCATCTTCAGGCAAAAATGGCTGAAAAAGCGCATGGATATTGCGTAGAGCATGTTCAAACTGCGTAAATTCGGCGACTGGACGCTCTGTGATTTGACTGCGACGCTGCGCGCAGCGACTTGGTGCGGGCTGAGCTTGCACCTTTGCTAGATCAAGGCCGCGCCACGTGCACGGCCGTCTCGCGCACGCACGCAAAGGCGCGCGCCGCCGCATCAAAATCCCACTGCTCGACCACGCAGTTTGCAGTGTTCGCCTGCCAGCGCAGCAGGTTGACCGAGTTGGGCGCGCCTGGCCGCACACGGTGCGATACCGCAGTACCGGCCTGCACCACGGCAAGCGGCCGCGACAGACCGGGCAGCGGCATCACATACGGCAGATGAATATGGCCGCCAAGCACTAGATCAGCGCCGGCGGCGGCCCAGCGCGGCAGCGCCTGGGCGTGGCCACGTAGTTGGTTCACGCGGTCTTCATCGCGCATCACAGCGATTGGCTGGTGCACAACGATCACGCGCAACTGCGCGGCACGTGCACGCGCGAGGCGCTCGGCCACGCGCTCGATCTGCTGCGGCGAAATCTCACCATG
>JBJOQV010000192.1:0-11699 GCA_046049785.1 Pseudomonadota bacterium | reverse complement strand
ACTGTCTGCTGGCGGAACAACTCCAAAGCGCTCGCACAACGCAGCAAGATGGTTGCGCTCCGACGCGCGCGCATCCGGATCGACGAGGACTGCCAAGTAGCTTGCGCGCACCGGGGCTTCCAATGCTTCAGACGGCCGCGCATGCACCTCCTCCGCAAGGATGAACCGCTCCGCATGATCAGCGGGTAAGCGCAGCACTTACGATCCTCTTGCAGGAATCAAGTCAACTCGCTTGCCTGACAACTTTGCGGTGCTTTGTGCGCGGGCATATTCGCGCAATCGCCGCCACATATCAGCGCAATGCATGACAAGCGACCCGAGCAAGTACATTGCAATCACGCCCCACCAGTGTCCCACTAGTGCGCTGTGTACAGCGCATACCAAGAACACGCCAGACATCAGATTGATCAAAAGACCTGGCAGATCCATGTGTACGCTGCTGCGGCGCTGCCAAACCACCAGCACAGCGCCTTCAATCAACATCAGCACCAGAACCAGCTCGATAGCCTGCCCGGTTGCGAACAATTCGCTCATGCCTCATCTCCCCTCTTTGGCGGCCATGTCAGGCATTGACGTAGCGAAACGCTACTCACACAAACGGATAGTTCAACTGAACCACTGCCAAATTGAGCGCCGCTGCAAACGTTACCCACGCGAGATACGGCGCCAATAACCACCGCACCGCAGGCACATCCCCGCCGCAGATATACATGATCAGCGCGATCGACAGCCAAAGCAGCGGAATTTCCGCAAGCGCCCAGTCTGGCCGGCGAAGCGTAAAAAATAGAACGCTCCAGCCGACGTTGAGCAGGCCGTTGACTACAAACAGAACCAATACGAGCTTCTTGCGTAGTACGCTGCCCGTACCGCCCCACGCGCGCGCGGCCGCCAACGCGCACAAAGCAAAGATCACCGTCCATACTGGGCCAAACAGCCAATCTGGTGGTTGCCAGGCAGGCTTTCGCAGGTTGAAGTACCACGGGCCGATACGCGTTGCCAAGCCTCCGGCGACTGCGACAATCAATGCTCCAGCGCCTGCCACATAAAGCGGCATACGGGACGCTTTGGTTGGCATCATGCACGCACGAGACCCAATAAATGAGCAACGTCTTTGAAAAAGATACGCATATGCGCCATGGGTTTTGCGCGTACAAGCTCTTTGTTCATGTAGGCATCAAAGGTTAGCTGCTGCACGTCTTTATCCCGGCAAATGCTTACAAAACGCTCGCGGCGTTTGTCGTTCTGATACCAGAAATACTGCATCATGCGCAGCACCCAGAAGACTCGCCCGTGCGCGCGCATAAACGTCTTGCGCGCTAATTGAAGATCACGAGCATCGCCACTTGCGATACAAGTGCACACTGCCTGTGCAGCAAGGCGCCCGCCCAACATCGCATAATAGATTCCTTCTCCAGATGCGGGAGCGACCACGCCAGCTGCATCACCAGCCAGTACAACATCCTTGCCGTTGTCCCACTTGGCCAGCGGCTTGAGCGGTATCGGCGCACCTTCTCGGCGCAGAATTTCCGCTTCGGCCAGTCCACTGGCATGACGAAGCTCGCCAACCGCATGCCGCAACGAGAAGCCTTTGTCCGCGCTGCCAGTACCAATCGACAGAGTATCCCCGTGTGGAAAGACCCAGGCATAGAAGTCGGGGGATAATTTTCCGCGATACACCACGTCACACCTACTCCCGTCATAGCCTTCGGGTAGTACCTTTGGCTTGCGCACGATTTCGTGATAGGCGAATACAAAAGGTGTTTTATCTGCACCGGGAATCGCCGACCGGGCAACTTTTGATTTTGCGCCGTCTGCACCTACTACCATTCGCGCCCGGACACTCAACTCGGGCATGTCAACGACGCCATCTCGCGCTTGGAAATGCACCCGGGCCACGCCATCAGAATCATGCGTTATCCGCGTAAATTGCCCTGTTTCACGCTGCGCACCTGCGAGAGCGGCGCGGTTACGCAACCATTCATCAAAGACATCCCGATCTACCATACCGACAAAACCGCCCTCGATCGGGATATCAACTTTTTTGTCGCTCGGCGACACCATTCGCGCAGACTTTGCTCGCGCAACAAGCAGTGATTCTGGAATATCGAAATCGCGGATCAACCGTGGTGGAATCGCACCGCCGCAGGGCTTGATGCGCCCTGCCCGATCCAGCAGCAATACGGTCCGCCCAGCACGGGCGATTTCATGCGCTGCAGTGGCACCAGCCGGACCGCCACCAACTACAACCACATCATAGGTCGATTCAGTCTGCATGATTCAGCTGCCTTCCATCGTCGCTACCCGCGGCATTCTGGATTGATCTGGTGATATCGCGTGGGCGTTAGCCGGTGCCCAAACCCGGGCTGCTAACACTGCAGCGACAACAAACACGCCTGCTTCTACGGCGAATACCGTGGCATAGGCTACCCCTGGGGTTTGGATCAACCAACGAGCAACGTCCGCCGCTCCTGTCCCTGCAAGCCCTCCTACCGCGAACGCGATCGCTTGCGCTGCGCCCCACAACCCCATCCGTGTACCCTCGCGCGACTGGGCACCAGTTCCGGCAAATGCCATCATGGATCCGATCGCTGCGATTGAAAAAGCGCCGTTTGCCACGCCCAGAATAAACACGGTCGGCTTGAACAGCGCCGCGGTACCTCCAAGCCCGGTAATTACCAACCCGAGAAGCGCACAAGCAGAAGCGAGGCATCCGCCTACAACCCATGCGCGAAGCGAGCCGACGCGCCGTCGAGCGCTGCCACTGCAGGCCAATGCGACGACAATCATCCCCACCAACACACCACCGTGCTGCAAGCCCGAGAGCTTCGTGGATTGTCCTGGGGTATAGGCTAGAACCGCACCTGCAAATGGCTCGAGGATCAGATCCTGTGCGCTATAAGCGAGCATCGATAAGAATACGAATATGGTGAACCGACGCGCCAGTGGTTCAGCCCATACTTCTTTGAGTGCAGCGCCGAACTTGGTTTGATTGTGCACAGGTTCAGATACAACCGCTCTTTCATGCCTGCTGCCTTCCAGACCTGCGACCGAGCACGAAGTCAACAAGAACGCCGCCGCGCAAACCGCGAGAGTCACCCAAACAAGTCGCTCTCCGGAGAACGGATCAAGCAATCCGCCAGCAACAGTCGCTGTGACGGCAAAGCCGGCAATCATCATGATCCACACAATCGAGGCAGCTGCTGCGCGCCGACTGTCGGGCACTCGCTTTGCCAGTAGCACGAGCAATGACGTGCCGCACGCACTTACACCAAGGCCGATCAGAACAAAAGCGAAGAGCGCTAGCGCTATGCCTCCCGCCGGCTCAAGTGCCATCGCCGCGGTTGCCAGCGCAGCCAGCACGCCGCCAAGCGCAAGCACCGCCATGCCGCCGACAATCCACGGCGTACGCCGCCCGCCGACATCCGAGCCATAGCCCATACGCGGGCGAAGCACCTGCACAGCATAATGTAGCGCCACAAGCAATCCAGGCAGAAGCGCAGGAAGCGCCAATTCGACCACCATCACGCGGTTCAATGTCGAAGTCGTCAGCACGACAACTGCACCAAGCGAGGCCTGTATCAATCCCACGCGAAAAACGTCGAACCAGCCAAATGGTCGCAAGTTCATCAAGCAGCTCCCGCTCCGTAACGCAATGCGAATGCGCTGACCAACATTCCCAAAACATACAAGGTAACGCCGAACCCGCTGTACCACGTTGCACGAGTACGCGGGTCTGCTAGAAACCTCGACATCAGAACCACTTGCAAAGCGGTCAGTGCGAAAACTGTGATCGCGTGCAGCGGCGCACCCCAAGCAAACAGAAGGATGACCACCACCAATTGGGGCACGAGCATGAATACGCACGCGGTTCGCGCAGCACCCTCTACACCCAAAAGCACGGGCAGTGAATCAATGCCAGTTCTTCGGTCACCTTCAATCGACTTGAAGTCATTCAGCGTCATGATTCCATGCGCGCCTGCGCTATACAGCGCGGCAAGCACGAGCGAGCGTAGCTCCGGCATTGCGCCGTGCGCCATCACCGCTGCGCCAGTTGTCCATGCCAACCCTTCATAGCTGACCGCGCACGCTGTATTGCCAAGCCAGCCGTTTTGTTTAAGGCGTAGCGGCGGCGCGCTGTAGGCCCAAGCCAAGCACAGCCCCACAGTTGCAGCAATGAACCCCCAAATACCCAATGCAGACGCAACGAGTATCGACAGCACTGTCCATGCAACAGCGATATACAACCCCCATCGCCCAGGGATGCGGCCAGACGGTATTGGGCGCCTTGGTTCGTTGATTGCGTCAACATGGCGATCAAACCAGTCGTTCACGGCTTGGCTGGTTGCGCAAACAAGCGGACCCGCCAGCAATACGCCCAGAAGAATGAGAGGCCAGTTTTCAAGCAGCGCGACGCCTGAAGCGACAACGCCGCAGCCAAACGCCCACATCGGGGGAAACCAAGTAATTGGTTTAAGAAGCTCCGTTACTGCTGTAAGCGCCGGACGTGCCATGAAATGATTTTGCACGTGACACTCATGAACGTCAACTTTAATTTACATAAATCGTGCGAGGTCAGGCGAAGCCCTTTTCATCCGGGCCTAGGTCACCCAATCCATACCTTCGCAGCTTGACATAGAGACTCTGCCTTGAGAGGCCAAGCAGCTCGGCCGCCGATGCTCGATTGTCTCGGGTGAGCTGCAATGCAGCTTCAATACAAAGCTTTTCAATCAAATCCGTAGATTCGCGCAGCAGATCCTTGAGTGAGACCCGGCCTACGAGCTCGGTAAGCTGCTCAACCGAGCGCGGCAGGTCTCGGCCAAGACGAAAGTCCGTAGACAGCCGCCTGCCAATATTGCGAATCACGAATCCGTAAGCGGCTGGTTCTGCATCTGCGATCGCTACCGCAGAGATCTCAACGTCTTCATTGGCGCCGTGCTCTCCTCGCAAGGTTGTTGCAAACATTCGTACAACGCCGTGCTGACGAAGATTGCTGATGAGCACATTCAAGTCCACGCCGGGCCTGCCAAGCCAGCGGTCGAGCGACTCCCCACGCACCTGCTCAACAACGGCAAGCTGTGACAGGTCTATAAACGCCGCGTTCGCAGAGGTAATGCGCCCTTCCGTATCTGTAACTACGAAGGCATCCGGGCCTGCTTCGACCAATCGAACGATATTGCGCGCCACAGGATCCGCGTGAGGACGTGGCCGATCAGGCACCAGTCGAATCAAAAACAGCGAGGCATTTTCTTGCCGGAACAGCGTGGCGGACATTCGCGTCCGGGATTTTGTGTCATGCGGTTCATTAAACAACTTGACTAGTGCATCATCAGCCCGAACTGCGGCCTTCACCCCTGCTAACAACGTCTGCGCCGCTTCGCGGCTTTCCGAATTGAGCAAGTCCAAAACGCTTCGCCCGGTGAGTCGTTTATTCGTGTCGCCCAGCAACTGGCTGGCTGCAGGGTTGACCTCCAGTATCTTCAGCGAAGCCGCATCAACCACCAACACCGCTTCGGCCGAAGTTTGGAATAGCATGCGATAGCGCGTTTCTACATGACGCAGGCGCCAATAGTCCCGCTCCATGGACTGCTGCGCATCCACCAGGCGTTGCTGCAGTGCTGCCACTGCCCGCAAGTCACGGCCCAGGGCAATTGTCCGGCCATCTTTTCCTAGCCGTACAGCTGAGTAGAGCACTGGCACGTCCGCCCCGTGGGGCGATGGGTGGTTCACATGGCGCCACTTGCGGGCGACGCCCGCCCCAGCATCTTTCAAGAGCGCAACGACCTTAGGGCGGCTTTCCACCGTTACGACCTGCTCCCACGGCTGCCCGACCCAGTTTCGATATCCCTCGATGGTCAGATCTTCGCTGCCACCGGCAACATCCCGAATCACACCTTGTTCATCCAGCACCAGAGCCACATCCGCAGCCGCAGCGATAACGTTGGCAGCGGTTTCGACATCAAACCCCTCCAGGGACCGCTCGGGCGTTTCAAACTGATTCACATTGATCTACCTGTGTTTTTGATCTCAATCGCCGACGAATTCTGGCGACCTCTCCTCGCTGGAGCGAGATATCGCGCATTGTGCCTCAGCCCGCATCGCCCGCCAGCGCTTTACCGCCGCAATCGCCTCCATCGGATCCGATAACGCCACATCCGCCCCGAGCGCCGCGAGGTCGCATGACTGCGGGTCTATTGCCGCCCCTCCCACAAGGATCAGCATCGGTTTGCCTGCGCAAGCCCTGCGAATGTTGGCTACCAAGCTAGCAAGGCCTTTGCGAGCGATGTCGGTGCCTATCGATAAACCGACAACATCGAGTTCCCACGCGCGAACCATTTCAACAATCTGGGCTGCAGTTGTGGCCGGCTCCCCCAGGACTTCAAAACCCGCTCGTCTAAAAAAAGCGGCGAGCATACTGATGCCGAACGTATGCTGCTCGCCAGGCGCCGCAGACAGAAGCACAGAATCGGCAGCCGCAACCGGAACACGCGGAGCTGAAAACTCTGCCTCGTAATCGCGCATGATCTGCTGCAGCCGCCAGCAGCCGACGGTGACCTCAGTGAAATCGCAGCTATCCGCTGACCAGCCAAGACCAAGATGGCGCGCGGCGGGCGCCAATAAGTCCAGGTAAATCCGTTCTATTGGAATACCCGTCCGCAAATATTCATTGATCTTGCTTTGTGCGTCTTGCGCCTGGTCAAGAAGAGTGATTTGGGCGAATTCGGCTACCTGTTTTGGTCCGATCGGATGTTCTACCTGCGCGGTTTGCGCGCCTCGTCTCGAACGTCGCCCGGACTTATAAGCGCGCACAAGACCTGGGATAACACATGCGTGGATAAGGTACGTCAGTTCGACAGGCGCGCGGACCGTTGATTTGTCTGGCACACGCATGAAATGCTGGCTTTGCGCCGATACCGCGCCCGCGCCAGAGGCATCTTCCAACCCGTCTTCTCGCAGAAAAGCGTTCACGGGACGCATCCTTTCAGACCGAGCGTTTCACGATGTGCAGACAAGTGTCAATCTATCTAACAACATACACAGGTGGATTTAATTGACGATCCTGATTCTATGTCCAAGATTCGTCAAATCCAAGAAGTCAGACAACTTTTAAATATAGCAACTAAACAACCCAAAGAATCTCAGACTTTGCGCTTGCAATGTTGCACCGCAAAACAAACCGAGCGAGATTTGCCAACCGCACGCTGCGACTATGCAGATTTGCTCTTAAAGATTTGTTTGTCAATGTTTATTGACGTCAATACAAGTTGACATTTAGTTGAGCGCGATCTAGATTCCACCTAGTACACATTCATGGTGCCTTCAATGCGCGGCAGCAACCACTCAGCGGGAAGCGATCTGTACACAGAGGACGAGCGTGCGCGGCGCGACCGCTCTCCATGGACACTGGTACAAGGCGTGCTCGCACCGGTTCAATTTCTCGTGTTTGTCGTAAGCATCACGCTGGTGATTCGATTCTTGGCAACGGGCGAAGGATTGCAGGCAGCAGCGGTATCTGTGGTCATCAAGACCCTGGTGCTTTACCTCATCATGGTGACCGGTGCGATCTGGGAAAAAGACGTCTTTGGCGTGTATCTCTTTGCGCGCCCTTTTTTTTGGGAAGACGTTGTCAGCATGCTGGTGATCGCGCTCCACACCGCGTATCTGGCCGTACTACTGACAAGCACCTTGAGCGCAATGGCGCAGATGTGGCTAGCACTCACCGCCTACGCTGCATATTTGGTCAATGCAACCCAATTTGTCCTCAAGCTACGCGCCGCACGTCGCTTAGGCAGCCAATCGCCAAGCGCATCTGCGCAGGCAGCGATCGCATGAACGCGCCGATTCCAATTCAAGTTGTACGCGGCATTGATGGTTGCGGGGAGCCGTCTGTTCTTAGAGAGCGCGGTCAGCGCGAGGTTTTTTGCGGTCTTACAGGCATTATCTGGCTCCATCGCAAGATACAGGACGCGTTCTTTCTTGTCGTGGGCTCGCGCACCTGTGCGCATCTGATTCAGTCCGCAGCCGGTGTGATGATCTTTGCGGAACCGCGCTTTGCCACGGCCATCATTGATGAGCGTGATCTGGCTGGTTTGGCCGATGCAAACACAGAACTGGACCGGGTCGTGACCCGCTTGCTGGAGCGGCGGCCGGATATCAAGCTCTTGTTCCTTGTAGGCTCCTGCCCCTCCGAGGTGATCAAGCTTGATCTGTCTCGTGCTGCAGCAAGGCTGTCGCGCACATTCCAACCACGTGTTCGCATTTTGAATTACTCCGGCAGCGGGATCGAGACGACCTTCACCCAAGGCGAAGACGCCTGTCTTGCATCGTTGGTTCCGGAATTGCCAGACGCCCCATCAGATGCAGCGCCAAATCTGCTGGTCGTTGGTGCGCTTGCCGATGTTGTAGAAGATCAAATGACGCGGCTTTTCGATGCGCTGGGCATCGGTCCGGTGAGTTTCTTTCCGCCGCGCCGATCCACCATGCTTCCCGCAGTAGGCCGTAACACCAGATTCCTTCTCGCCCAGCCGTTCCTCGGTGAAGCCGCGCGCGTCTTGGAGGATCGGGGATGCCAGCGGCTGGATGCGCCTTTTCCGCTGGGTGCGGAAGGTACGACAGAGTGGTTTCGCGCGGCAGCCTCTGCTTTTCGCGTGGACGCGCAGCATTTTGAGATGGTCACTACCCCGGCTCGGCAGCGCGCAGAACAGTCACTTGAACGTCACCGTAAGCAGCTCGCGGGCAAACGGATGTTCTTCTTCCCGGATTCGCAACTTGAAATACCGCTCGCGCGCTTTTTAGCGCGCGAGATGGGGATGCAACTCACAGAAGTTGGTACGCCCTACCTGCACAGGCAGCACTTGTCAGCTGATCTCGGACTCTTGCCAGCAGGAACACAGCTCTCAGAAGGCCAGGATGTTGAACGGCAGCTTGATCGCTGCAAGGCAGCCAAACCCGACTTAGTGGTATGCGGACTCGGACTGGCAAATCCTCTGGAAGCACTGGGTTTCACAACTAAGTGGTCGATAGAACTTGTCTTCACCCCCATCCAGGGATATGAGCAGGCGGCCGATCTGGCCGAGTTGTTTGCGCGGCCGCTGGTGCGACGCGACCGATTGGTAGCCTGAAAGGCGCTGCGCACATGCAACTGACTGTTTGGACTTATGAAGGCCCGCCCCATGTGGGGGCTATGAGGGTGGCGACCGCCATGGAAGACGTGCATTACGTGCTGCACGCACCGCAGGGCGACACCTACGCGGATCTGCTGTTCACGATGATCGAGCGGTGGCCTAAACGACCGCCCGTCACTTACACGACTTTCCAAGCCAGAGATCTTGGCAAAGACACTGCGCAACTTTTCAAAACATCCGTACAAGAAGCGTTTGATCGCTTCAAGCCCAAGGCTATGCTGGTCGGTGCGTCGTGCACTGCAGAACTGATTCAGGATGATCCCGCTGGCCTGGCTGCGGCACTGCGTTTGCCTGTGCCGGTCGTACCGCTTGAACTACCGTCTTATCAGCGCAAAGAAAACTGGGGGGCTGCGGAAACCTTCTACCAGTTGGTTCGCGCTCTCGCAGGACCGCACGCGCCGACCGCTGAAAGCAAGAGCTCTACCCGCGCGCGCCAGCAACGGCCATGCTGCAATCTGCTTGGCCCAACGGCACTGGGGTTTCGGCACCGTGATGATGTGCGCGAAGTCACGACGCTGCTGGAGATGCTTGGGGTGGATGTCCATGTAGTAGCGCCGCTGGGTGCAAGCCCTGACGATCTTGCGCGGCTTGGCGAAGCCGACTTTAACGTTGTGCTGTATCCAGAGACCGGTTTGCAAGCGGCTTCCTGGCTGCAACGCACCTTTGGGCAACCCATGGTCAAGATTGTGCCGATCGGCATTGGCGCGACACTGGATTTTTGTGAGGCGGTGGGTCATTTGACCGGTATTGATACTGCGTCAGTCATTGCGCAAGTTCGGTCACGGGCACTCTGGTATCAACGGTCGGTAGATTCCACCTATCTGACCGGAAAACGCGTATTCATCTTTGGCGATGCAACCCATGCCGTTGCCGCAGCGCGCATCGCCGCTCAAGAGATGGGGTTTCAGGTCGTTGGCATTGGAACTTATAGCCGCGAGTTCGCCAGAGAAGTGCGGGATGCGGCGTCTATCTATGGTGTGGAAGCGCTGATTACAGACGACTATCTCGAGGTAGAAGCGCGCGTAGCCGAGTTGCAACCAGAATTGGTACTCGGAACGCAGATGGAGCGGCACATCGCCAAGCGTATGGGCATCCCGTGCGCCGTGATCTCCTCACCCGTCCATGTCCAGGATTTTCCAGCCCGGTTCTCACCACAAATGGGGTTTGAAGGCGCAAACGTCCTTTTTGACACCTGGGTGCATCCCCTCATGATGGGCTTGGAAGAGCACTTAATTGGCATGTTCCGCGAAGACTTCGAGTTTCACGCAAATGCAGCGCCATCCCATTTGGGACACGCAGCCGTAACTGCCGCGCAGACCATGAACGAGCCAATTGCACCGCCGACAGCGCCCACAGGTTTACAGACCTCACTGAACGGCACGAATCCAATTGTGGTTGCCCAGTGGGCGCCAGATGCGGAAAAAGAGCTCAGCAAGATCCCATTCTTTGTGAGAGGAAAAGCGCGCCGTAACACCGAGAAATTTGCCGCAGAGCGCGGCGTACAGATGATTACCGTGGATACCCTATATGACGCCAAAGCGCACTTTGGCCGCTAATCCGGTTCCCATCCGGGTCGTCATCGTCACGATGGACAGCCATCTGGCGAGCGCGACAAGCCGCGCCGCATTGACTCTTGGTCGCCAGCTGCCGGGGCTGCAACTGCGTGTGCATGCGGCCTCGGAATGGAGCAGCGATCCGGCGACGCTGGAGTGCTGTTTGCAGGATATCGCACAAGGCGACATCGTTGTTGTGAGCATGCTGTTCATGGAGGACCACTTCCGGCCTGTCCTGCCGGCGCTTACTGCACGGCGCCTGGACTGCGATGCGATGGTTTGCATGATGTCCGCCTCTGAAGTGACCAAGCTGACCCGCATGGGCCGCTTTGACATGGAAGTACCAGCGAGCGGGCCTCTGGCTCTTCTGAAGCGGTTGCGCGGGAACAAACCGAAAACGGGTAGCGCCGGCGCACAACAGATGAAAATGCTGCGCCGTATCCCGCAAATCCTGCGCTACATACCAGGCACCGCTCAGGACGTGCGCGCCTACTTCCTGATACTCCAATACTGGCTCGGCGGTTCCGAAGAAAACGTGTCCAACTTGGTGTGCCTTCTTGTTGACCGGTATGCCACGGGCGCTCGTGCATCGCTGCGTGGAGCCGTGAAGGTCGCCCCGCCGGTAGAGTATCCGGAAGTGGGCGTTTATCACCCTCGGCTTGCAAACCGTCTGTCCGAGGAAATCGCAGCACTGCCAGTGGTTGTGCCGGCGAGCAAAGCTAACGGGCGGGTTGGTCTGCTGCTGCTGCGTTCGTATCTACTGGCGGGCAACACGGGGCACTATGACGGTGTCATAGCAGCACTGGAGGCCCGCGGCATGCAAGTTGTTCCCGCGTTCGCGACGGGACTTGATGCGCGGCCCGCCATTGAACGTTTTTTTCTGCATGATGGCAAGGCTAGCGTTGATGCAATAGTTTCGCTCACCGGATTTTCCCTGGTCGGCGGACCAGCCTACAACGACGCG
>JBJOQV010000191.1:0-6087 GCA_046049785.1 Pseudomonadota bacterium | reverse complement strand
AACCGGTAGTCGTCGCTGCCCTGGCCCTCGATCATGTAGCACGCCAGCGTGAACGGGCTGCCGGAAAAGCCGATCAACGGCACGCGGCCTTTGAGCTCCTTGCGAATCAGGCTCACCGCATCAAACACGTATTGCAGTTTGGCCATGTCCGGCACGATCAACTTGTTCACCGCGGCCTCATCGCGCAGCGGATGCGCAAAGCGCGGCCCTTCACCCTGCTCAAAGGTCAAACCCAGCCCCATGGCATCTGGCACGGTAAGGATGTCGCTGAACAGAATCGCAGCGTCCAGCGCGTAGCGGTCCAGCGGCTGAATCGTCACATCGCACGCATACTGGGGGTTGGTGGCAAGGCCCATGAAGCTGCCTGCCTTGGCGCGCGTCTCGCGGTACTCCGGCAAGTAGCGCCCGGCCTGCCGCATTAGCCAGACGGGGGTGTATTCAGTGGGCTGGCGCTTGAGCGCTTTGAGGAAGGTGTCGTTTTGCAGGGGGGCGAAGGTCATGCGCGCAGTTTAAGGCAGGCCTGCAGCTGTGCTGCGTCAAGTAAGGACATGGTATTTTTCCGGCGCGAGGCGTACGCAATCGTCCATGCCATTAAAACGCATAGAAAAGACGCTTTATTGATGCGGTTTTCCAGGCAAAAGCACCTGGAAATCCGCATGGATATTGCGTACAGTGATATGGGTGTGCTGTCGCTTTTGTTCAATTCACTGTGTATGGGGGTCGGCTATCCTCGTGCAACTGGCTTCAAGCCATCAAATCCAGGCTCATCCTATGCACGTCACCCTGCGCGAAATCACCAGCGACACCGTTCGTGCCGTCACCAAACTGTCCTTGTCGCCAGACCAGGAAGGCTTTGTGGCCAGCAACGCGGTTTCACTGGCGCAGGCGCTGTTCAGCGATGAAGCGTGGTACCGCGCGATCTACGCGGACGATGAAATGGTTGGCTTTGTCATGCTGTCTGACGAAACGCTCAAGAAAACTCCGCCGCCCAAGCCTAACATCGGCCTGTGGCGCTTGATGATCGACCAGCGGCATCAACGCAGAGGCGTAGGCAAAGAGGTGATCCGCCTGGTGCTGGAGTATGTACGCAGCCGCCCTGGCATTCACTTTTTTTATACCTCCTATGTGCCTGAGCCCGGCGGCCCGGGGCCGTTTTACTTGTCGCTCGGATTTGTTCCCAACGGCGAGGTAGAAGACGGCGAGGTGGTGCTTCTTTATCCCCTAGAAGGTCGGCCGGTTTAGCCGCAGTGCCGCCGCTAGCGTTTGCCTTCTTCTGCAGCAACGGCGTCGAGCAAGCGATCAATCGTTTTAAGAGCCACCGCTAGCCGCGTGCGGTCTTCGGCCACCCAGCGCGCCAATTCATTCATCGCGCCGTTTAGCGCCACAGCTAGCGCTTCAGTGCGCGCGGTGGTTTTGGCGCCTACCTCGCCGGCCAGTGCGCGCATGCCTTCCAGCAGCTGCGCAAACCCGTGGCGCGCGTCGGCGGCGTGCCAGTCGAGCGTGCCCAGCACGGCCGGCGCGTCGATCAGCAGCACTTGCGCGTAGGCGGGCTGCGCAATCGCGCGCAGCCAGGCGTGCGAGCCTTTGCGCAGCGCGTCGGCGGCATCGGTCACGTTGGCAGTGGCGCTGTCCACCGCGGCGGCAAGCTCTCCGTTCATCCGCTCCACCACGGCGGCAAACAAATCTTTCTTGTCGCGAAAGTGGTGATACAGCGCACCGCGTGTCAGCCCGGTCTGCGCCAGCAGCGCCTCGGTGGACGTAGCGGCATAGCCGGCCGTTTCAAACAAGGTGCGCGCGCTGGCCAGCAGTGCTTGGACAGATTGCGCCGACTGCGCGGCCTTGGAGCGTGATGCAGTTGCCGCGCCGGCGGCCGGCGTTGGGGTTATCGCTGAGACTGACTTTCTGGACATACAGACAGTATGTATCTTAATCTGAGGTTACACATACAGACAGTATGTATTTTCACGATCACAACGTCAACTGGAGTTTATTGATGAAAATTCTCGATCACTATCCGCTGATTACCACGCCCGCCATGGCCGCCTGCCGCGACTTTTACGTTCGCCACTTTGGTGCCACCGTGGGTTTTGAGGCAAGCTGGTTTGTCTACCTGCAGTGCATCACGCCAGAAGGCCAAGCCGCGTGGAGCATCGCGTTTATGACCCCCGATCACCCTACGCGTCCACCGGGGCCGGAAGCATTTGACGGCAAAGGCATGATTTTCACGCTGCAGGTTGAAAATGCCGCGGCAGCGCATGCCGAGCTGGCTGCCAGTGGCGCCAAGATCATCTATCCGCTGACACAGGAGCCTTGGGGCCAGCGCCGCTTTACCTGCCAAGATCCGGCCGGAACGCTGCTGGATGTAGTGGAACAGACTGACCCCGCGCCCGGCTATTGGGACAAGTACATGCAGTAAATCGCACTTTCAAAGCGCGCAGGTACGATGCCTGCGCGTGATCCATCAACCCCAATTATGAAAAGAAACTTCGCCGCGCACGCATAAGCGAGCGCGCATCCATGCCATGGACGCCAGCCGTAAGCCCAACCCCGACCAGCTATTGCAATCTGCCGCTTTGCCGGCAGCGCTGCGCCGCCGCGGCCTGCTGGCGGTGTTTGGCTCAACCTTCATTGAGCTGACCGGCTACTTCATGCTGGTGCCGCTGCTGGTGGTGACGCTCACGCAGCAGGGGGTAGAGGCGGGGCTGGTCGGCCTGTTTTCCGCCGCCGGCTGGTTTGGCATTTTTGCCGCCACACCGTTTACCGCTGCGTGCGTGGAGCGCCTGGGCAAACGCGGCGCGCTGATTGTGTCCGCCGCGATTCCGGCGGTGTGCATGACCGGCATTGTGCTCACCGATTCGCTGCTGCTGTGGAGCGCGCTGTATCTGATCAGCGGCATGGCCAGCGCACTGCGCTGGATTGTGGCCGAGGCCACGGTGGCGGAGCTTGCGCCTGCTGCGCGGCGCGGCCGGATTGTGGGGTTGTTTGAGACCATGATCGGCGCTACCTTCGTGCTGGGCCCGGCGCTGCTGGCGCTCACAGGCACCACTGGCCGCGCGCCGTTTTTGATTGCGCTGGGGCTCGTTGTTCTTGGCTTTGCATTGTCTTTCTTTGTGCCGCATTTGCCACATGAAAAAAGTGGCGATGCGCGGCATCTGGGTTTTTCTGGCGTGTGGCTGGCGCTGAAATCTGCGCCGGTGGTAATGATCGCGGGTTTTGTTGGCGGCTTTTTTGAGTCCGGCATTACCGGCCTGCTGCCGGTGTGGGGCTTGGCGCTGGGTTTTAGCGCCGCCGCGGCCACGCTGCTGGTGAGCGCCAGCGGTTTGGGCTCAGCGCTGATGATGATTCCGATTGGTGAGGCGGCGGACCGCTTCCCGCGTCGCGCGGTGTTTTTGACTTGCGCAGCGGTTACGCTGGCTGGCACGCTGTTGTTGCCGCTGGCGCGCGACAGCACCTGGCTCGCTTGGCTGGTGGCGTTTGTGTGGGGCGGCGCGGGCGGGGCGCTGTATACGCTGTCGATGATTGAAATCGGCCATCGCCACCAAAACACGCAGCTGATGAATGCTACCGCCGTGCTGGTGATGGCCTACACCGCCGGCGGCATGGTCGCGCCGGTGGCAGGTGGTTTTGCGCTGCAGCTCTCGCCTGCACTGGGCTTTCCAGCGCTGATGGCGGCGGTGGCGCTGGCCGGTCTGCTGGCCTTGGCGCTTGGCCTGCGCGACAAGCCTTGATCTACTTCAGCAGGTAGCATGCAAGCATCAACACTGGAAGATACGATGACCGCACACCTCACCATCATCACCGGCGCCTCGCGCGGCATGGGCGAAGCGATTGCGCTGCAACTGCTGCGCGAGAAACACACGCTGCTGGCGATTTCGCGCAAGCGCAGCAGTGCGCTCGATATGGTTACCAAAGAGCAAGGCGCAGCCTGCGAACAGTGGACGCTTGACCTCACCGCGCCCGAACCTGTCGCGCAGCAACTTGAGGCTTGGCTGCAAAAACAAGACGGCCAGCGCTTTGCCAGCGTGACTCTGATCAACAACGCTGCGCTGCTTGCGCCGCCGGGGCCGCTTGCGGCTGCCAACGCCGCAGACGTCACCGCGGCGCTGCGCGTCGGGCTTGAAGCGCCGATGCTGCTGACGGCAGTGTTTTTGCGGGCAACGCAAGGCTGGCCGGGCGCGCGCAAGGTGCTCAATATTTCTTCCGGCCTGGGCCGCTTTGCGCTGGCCGGCAGTTCAAGCTACTGCGCCGCCAAGGCAGGGCTGGACCACTACTCGCGCGCGGTGGCGCTGGAGCAGGCCGAAATAAAGAACGGCGCAAAAATCGTTTCGCTCGCGCCCGGCGTCATTGATACCGACATGCAAGTGCAATTGCGCGGCAGCGACCCCGCCCTGTTTCCCAACCGCGAACGTTTCTTGAAGATGAAGGCAGACGGGCAGTTGATGACTCCGGCGCAGGCCGCGGAAAAGGTGATTACCTATTTGCGCCGCGCGGACTTTGGTGCAGAGCCGGTGGCCGATGTGCGCGGCTAGGCGCTTTTGCTGCGGGCGGCTCAAAAAATGCTCACGCAATATCCATGCGGGTTTTGAGGCAAAAACGGCCCAAAACCCGCATGGATATTGCGTAGACGCTTTTCAAATCAAGCCCAACCAGCTGGCGATCAGGGCGGCCGCGAGCTTGTTTTTCACCCCGAGCTTGGTCATCAGGTTGGCATAGTGAAAGTTGACGGTTCGATCAGAACATTCCAGGCGGCTGGCGACCTCGCCCGCCGTCAGCCCCGCAAAGGCCATGCGCAGGCACTCCACTTCCCGCGGCGTCAGCAGCTTGGATTGCGTGCGCATCGCAGTGCGAAAAGCCGGCAGCCAGTGCAACACCGCCGCGGCGCAGGCTACATCGGCGGCCCACTGCGCTTTCGCATCCTCAAAGTACAAAAGGCATTCCAGCGCCACATCCAGCGGCATTGGAATTGCCACGCGCACGCAGCAGGTCAGTTGCAGGTGCTGGCACGCGCGCAGGAATCGCCCCGCCCGCGTGGTGGTGTGCCGGGTATCGATTGCAAAACGCGCGATCAGCGGCGCGTCGGCACCAGAGCATAGCGCTGGAAACAACAGCGGCTGGCCAATTGCCGCCGCGGCAACAGCGCGTGCATCGTGAGGCCAATGCGTTACCAGCCAATGGCTGCTGCCGCCCGCAGCGCGCAGCGGAATCCGAATCACCGCGGCGCGCGCGTGCGCCGCCTGCGCAAGGGACCGCGCCACCTCCGGCGGCAACCCGTCCCATATGCGCCTGTCAGTTATTGCATCGCTTGATTGCATGGAGATATGTGATACTGAGGCCTCTGTATGCAAACGCGGTTTAGAGCAGATCGCATGATCGCATGGACTGCAGCCACGGTAATGCCTCTATCCAATTTCACCTTCGGAACCAAAACACGCGCAATAGTGCAAAGCGCAAGGAAAGCAGTGCTGGACGCGCCGCTCGAACCGATCATCAGCCCATCCAAACTGCGGATACAGATCGTGGGCATCATCATCTTGATCGGCCAGCCGCTGTATTACATCATTTGGACCGCAGTCATTCCAGAGCCATACGAAAATCTTGGCCTGCGGATGTGCATGATGGTGTTTGGCGTGCTGCTGCTCTTGCCCGCGGTTTGCAGCAGGCCGTTCTCCCGTACCGCGGCACGCGTATTTTCGCTTGCCACCTTTGCAAACTTGCCGTTTTTCTTCTGGTGGATGTATTTTGCCAATGGTGGCGACGCAGCATGGCTTGCCTCTGTCACGGCGATGATCTTCTTTTATTACTACGTGACTGATTGGCGCCTAGCGAGTGGCGGTGTTGCGGCGGGGCTACTTATCAACATGTACCTATGGTCGCAGTTTGCTTCCTGGTCCGCGGTGTTGCAGGCGTTGACGCCGAGTTGGCCGATCCACCTGTTCTCTTGGGTGTCTGGCGTCGTGCTTGGCCTGTCTGCTGCAAACACGCGCCGGCAGAGGCTGCTTTCAATGCTGTCAACCATGGCCATCATGGCGCATGAGCTACGCACACCGCTGGCTACCTTGTCGTTGATCGGCCAGGCCTTGAATCAAA
>JBJOQV010000190.1:0-5292 GCA_046049785.1 Pseudomonadota bacterium | reverse complement strand
CAGCTTTGAGATTGTGATGGTGTGGCACGAGCGCACGCATCGCTTGGCGCCGCAGCAATGGCTGCGGGAGCTGCTGCGCGGCTGCGTCAACGGTTAGTGCGGCAATAGAAAGAGCAGTTTTGCGGGTATTTTGAGGCGGCTACGCAATATCCATGCGCTTTTTCAGCCATTTTTGCTCGAAAAGGCGCATGGATATTGCGTAGTGCTCTTTAAGAAGCTTCTTGAAACCTTGTAATCCGTTCGGGCTCAACGCGAACGGCGCTCTTAAACATCGGGTAAAGCTGCACTAGTCGCCAAGCGCACCCAGAAGAAACAGCTATTCCGCCGCCGCTGGCGTCTTGCGTAGTTGCGGCCGGTGCGGCTTGGGCCTGGGCGTGAAACTCTCGCGCACCAGTTCCCAGGCCGACAATCTGCCGGCCACAGCCTGCGCAAATGCAGGGTCTGCGTCAAACAGCAGCATGGTGGGGGTGGAATCAATCACCCGTGCACCGCCGGCGCGCAGCTTTTCCGCGCGTGTGGCAACGCTGGCAGTGCTTGCCTTGCCCGACCCGCAGTAGCGAAGAATGAATCGTTCCATAGCGCACATTATCCCGCGTTTTGCCTCTATAAGGCGAGCCCAATGCCTTGAAATTCCACCGGCAGTTGCAAGTCTTGCGCTGCTTTAAAGGCCAGTTGCACAATTGCATCGGCCCGCGCGGCGGTGCGTGGCATCTTGAGCACCTCAGCAGTGCCCGCCAAGCGCCGTGCAATCGCGCCGCACACGGCCGGGCAGGCCATGGAGGTGCCGTCAAACACTGCAAACAAATCTTCCGGTACGGTAGAAATGATGCCTAATCCCGGGCCTGCAAGATCGACTTCGGGTCCGCGGTTGGAAAAAGCGGCCAAAAACCAGCCGTCTTTGCCGGCCGGGCGGCTCACATCATCGCCATGCGTGCTGCCGGGCGGCCAGGTGCCGCGTTTGCCCAGTGCAGAGACGCACACGGCAAGCTCGTGCCGGCCGGGAAAACTCACGTCGCCGCCATCATTGCCAGCGGCAATCACGCACACCACGCCTTTGGCGCGCGCGGCCTTGATCGCCTCGCTGGTCAGTGCATCGGCTGGGCCGCCGCCCAGGCTGAGATTGAGCAGATCGCAGCCGTCTGTGACGGCAGCATCGATGGCCTTGGCGATAGAAAAGTTCGATGCGCCATCGGAGTTTTTGCCAAACACGCGGTAGGCGCGCAGCGTGACGCCCGCCGCTACACCGCGAAAGCGCGCGCTTGGTGGCTGCGTCATGCGCGTTGAGTCGCCAGCAATAATGCCGCACACATGCGTGCCATGCTGGTCTGAGTCTGAAAAGTCCTTGGCGTCTTCGCCCACCACTGTATTGGTGCCGCCCGCGATGGCCAGCGCGCTGTGCGGCCCGGCACCCGTGTCGATCACGCCCACGGTGACGCCCGCGCCATCGGATGCGCCGCGCCGCGGATAGGCGGCCACGCGCGAATCAGTAAACGCCAGATCGATAGGCGTGACTTCTACCGCGCTGCTTGAGAGCGTGTGGTTGCGCTTGAGCAGCGGCCATGCAGAGTGGCTAGGGAATACATACAGGCGCTCCACCATTTTGGTGCCGGCCGGCAGCTTGAGTGTCACCTCGCCTTTGGCATTGGTCTTGCCGCTTGCGCCCACGCGCTCTGCAAAATCTGTAAAGGCCACCACATCTGCGCTGCGCACGGGCGTATCGCTGCCTGCGAGCACCACTTTGACTATGATGCCGGTCGCCGCAGCGGCGGATTTGGCCTGACGGCGTACCCGCAAATCAGGCCGCCGGTCCCAGGCGGGCTGATAAAACACCTCTGGCACGATGCGCAGACCCGGCTGCGTGCGCCGCAGCGCCAGCAGCGCCGGGGCAGACATGGACACCAGGCGCGGCCCATCTTTGCCAATCGAATCCAGCACCGACATTTTGTAACGACCAAGCGTTGCCACCGCGGCGACCGCGGTGGCGGAAGGTTTAAGGCTATGCAAAAACCGCGTCGTGGAGGCTGCCGTCAACGGTGCGTCCGGAGTGAAGCCGCGGGTGGGCAACAGAATGAAACGATGGGTTGGCAGGCTGGCCATGGCGTACTCCAAGTGGTTCTTCAAGGTTGGATGTGCTGCGCTGCGAATGGTTGCAGCAAATTGCGCGGCGATGCGCTGGCGTACCACCGTTAAACTTGCGTATCTCTTATTGAGCGGTTCAAAAAATCTGACAGAATGGAACGCTCAATCCCTCACCCCCGGCCCCTCTCCCGCGCAGGCGGGAGAGGGGAGTAACCAATCCTAAATCGCTGTCACGATTTAGGAAAAGATCGAGAACGAAAAGTACTCCATGAGCGCCGTTGCTACCGATGCACCCGCATCCACACTTCCAGTCATTCCAGGCCCAGATTACATCCGCGCACTCGCGCCGTATGTCGGCGGCAAACCCATCGAAGAAACTGCGCGCGAATACGGGCTCGATCCGGCCAAGATCGTCAAGCTTGCGAGCAACGAAAATCCGCTGGGCATGCCGCAAAGCGCGCGTGATGCCATGGCGCGCGCCGCGCAGGACTTGGGCCGCTATCCGGATGACAATGCGTTTGATCTCAAGGCGGCGCTGTCCGCCAAGCTGGCCGTGCCAGCGAGCTGGATTACGCTGGGCAGCGGCTCCAGCGATATTTTGATGATGGCAGCAATGGCCGTTGCCGGCGCGGGCGCTACCGTGGTCTATTCGCAGTACGGCTTTGTGGTGTATGCGCTGGCCACACAAAAGATCGGTGCCAAGGCCAAGGTCGTCCCGGCCACGCCGGGGCTGGGCCACGATCTGGATGCGATGCTCGCCGCGATCGACGGTAATACCAAGCTGATCTACGTGGCCAACCCCGGCAATCCCACCGGCACCTTTATCCACGCGCCGCAGATCGAGGCGTTTTTGAGCAAGGTTCCCGGTCATGTTGTCGTAGTGCTGGACGAAGCGTATGGCGAGTATCTGGAGCCTTCAATCCGGCCGGATTCAATTGGCTGGGTGAGGCGTTTTCCCAACCTGATTGTGTCGCGTTCTTTTTCCAAGGCGTTTGGCCTGGCGGGCCTGCGTGTGGGCTATGGCGTGGCGCAGCCTGCACTCACAGACCTGCTCAATCGCGTGCGCAACGCCTTCAATGTCAACTCGATGGCGCAAGCCGCTGCCGTCGCGGCGCTGAATGACACGGCGTTCTTGCAAAAAGGCTATGAGGTCAACAAGGCCGGCTATGCACAGCTCACCGCAGCGTTTGAGCGGATGGGGCTCAAGTACATCCGCAGCTACGGCAATTTTGTCTTAGTGCATATCGGTGATGCCGCCGCTGTGAACGAGGCGCTGCTCAAGCGCGGCGTGATCGTGCGGCCGGTGGCCAACTACGGTCTGCCGCAGTATCTGCGCGTGTCGATCGGCCTGCCGGAGGAGAACGCTGCCTTCATCGCCGCACTTGAGCAAGCGCTGGCGCGATGACGGTGCTGTTTGAGCGCGTCGCGATTATCGGGGTAGGGCTGATCGGTGGATCGCTGGCGGCTGCGATCAAGCAGCATCGGCTGGCAAATGCAGTGATTGGCATCGGCCGGCATGCGCAGACGATTGCGCAGGCGAAATCGCTGGGCTTGGTGGATGTTGCCAGCATAGACCTAGCCGACTGCGCCGCTGCCGATTTAGTGGTGCTGTGCGTGCCGGTGGCGCAAACGCAGGCAACACTACAAGCGCTGTTGCCGCATTTGTCCGCAAAGGCGCTGGTGACGGACGCCGGCTCCACCAAGCAGGATGTAGTTGCAGCGGCGCGCGCCGCGCTGGGCGAGCGAATAGGTCAGTTTGTGCCGGGCCATCCGATCGCCGGCAAGGAAGTCAACGGGCCGGATGCAGCGGATGCATCGCTGTATCTGGGCAAGCGCGTGGTGCTCACGCCGCTTGCGGAAAATGCGCAGGCTGATGTCGCGCGCATTGAAGCGCTTTGGCACGCCGTGGGCGCACGCGTCTCGCGCATGAGCGCGCAGCAGCACGACACCGTGTTTGGCGCAGTCAGCCATTTGCCGCATCTGCTGGCCTATGCGCTGGTGGCGCAGATCGCGGCCGCTGCCGATAGCGAAACCAAGCTTTCCTACGCCGGCGGCGGATTTCGCGACTTCACGCGCATCGCCGCCAGCAGCCCGGAAATGTGGCGTGACATTTTTCTGGCCAACAAGACCGCTGTGCTCGCCGAGCTAGCCGCCTATCAGGACGTGCTCGGGCAGGCGCGTGCAATGCTGGAATCGGACGATGGCGCCATGATCGAGCGCTGGCTTTCGGGCTCCGCCATCGTGCGGCAGAACTGGAAGCAGCAATGATGGATAAGCTCACTATTGCGCCGATTGCTTCTGCCCAAGGTGTGGTAACGCTGCCGGGTTCCAAAAGCCTTTCGATCCGCGCTCTGCTGCTGGCCGCGCTGGCCAGCGGCGAGACCGTGCTTACAAACCTGCTGGATTCTGACGACACGCGGGTGATGCGCGGTGCGCTGCAGACCCTCGGCGTGCGGCTCACGGATTTGGGCGGCGGCGCTTGGCGTGTCACGGGCGGCGCGCCCTTTAGTGTGCGGCAAGCCGATATTTTTGTGGGTAACTCGGGTCTGTCGATTCGCACGCTGGCCGCGGCGCTGGCCCGCATGCCGGGGCGTTTTCGCTTGCACGGCGTTGCGCGTATGCACGAGCGGCCAATTGGCGATCTGATCGACTCCATCGCCGCGTTTGGCGCTCAGGTGACCTACGAAGGGGTGCCCGGCTATCCGCCGCTTGTGATCGAAGGCAACGCGCAAGGCACGGTGCCGGTGATCCGGGTCAAGGGCAGCGCCTCCAGCCAATATCTGACCGGCTTGCTGCAAATTGCGCCGCTGGCGAGCAGCCAGCAGGACGTGGTGATTGAGGTGGATGGCGAGCTGATTTCCAAGCCGTATGTGGACATGACGCTGGCGCTGATGCAGCGTTTTGGCGTGGCGGTGGCGCGCGATGGCTACGCACGGTTCACCGTGAAGCAGGGCAGCCGGTATGCGTCGCCTGGCACCTACGCGGTGGAAGGCGACGCTTCCAGCGCCTCGTATTTCCTGGCAGCAGGCGTGCTTGGCAAAGGCCCGGTGCGGGTGCTGGGCGCCGGGCAGGCCAGCGTCCAGGGCGATGTGAAATTTGCGGTTTTTTTGCAGGCTGTGGGCGCGCAAGTCACGCGCGGGCCGGACTGGATTGAGGTACGCGGCAATGGCGCGATCCGCGCGTTTGATACAGACTTCAACCATATTCCAGACG
>JBJOQV010000189.1:0-8866 GCA_046049785.1 Pseudomonadota bacterium | reverse complement strand
AAGGCCACGTCCACCGCAAAGTCGACCTTTTCTTCATACTCCACCTCGGCCTCGGCCAGTGCGCTGCCGCAGTCGAAGCACCAGTTCACGGGCTTGAGGCCGCGAAATACGTAGCCCTTCTCAATGATCTTGGCGAGCGCGCGAATTTCATCGGCCTCGTTCTTGGGGTTCATGGTCTTGTAGGGGTTGTCCCACTCGGCCAGCATGCCCAGGCGCTTGCGGCCCACGAGTTGCAGATCGATTTGGCCCTGCGCATACGCGCGCGCGTGCTTGAGCGTTTCGGCGACCGGCAGGCCTTTGCCGAACTTTTTTTCTACCTGGATTTCAATTGGCATGCCATGGCAGTCCCAGCCGGGCACAAACGGCGCATCAAAACCGGCCATGGTCTTGCTCTTGACCACGATGTCTTTGAGGATGTTGTTGACCGCGTGGCCGATATGCAGATCGCCATTGGCATACGGCGGGCCGTCATGCAGCACAAACATCGGCCGGCCTTTGCACACGGTGCGGATGCGCTGGTACACACCTTTCTTGTCCCAATCGCTGATCCATTGCGGTTCGCGTTTGGGCAGATCGCCGCGCATGGGGAAGGGGGTATCGGGCAGGTTGAGCGTACTTCGGTAGTCAGGTTTGTTTTCTTGCATGGTATTGGGCTTAGCAGGTTATGTTTTATTCCCTCTCCCGCGGGCGGGAGAGGGTTAGGGTGAGGGTTGCTGGAGTCTTGTCGAGCGGCGCGTGTTGCAACTGCTTATGCGCTCACGCTCGACGTGCTAATTCGCACAATTTCTTTGGCGGGAATCTGCTGCAAAGTGGCGGTGTCTGGTGCGATGCCAAAATGCTTGCGTGCGGCAGCGGCATCGCCGGCAATCGCATCTTTGAGCGTTGCCAGATCAACATATTTTTCTTCGTCGCGCAGTTTTTTGAGCAGTTCCACGCGTACAAGTTTGCCATAGGCATCGCCCTGCCAGTCAAACAGGTGGGTTTCCAGCAGCCAGCGGCCCTGTTTTTGCTGCGTGGCGGCGTCCACCGTGGGGCGCAGCCCCAGGCTGGCCACACCGGGCAGGGGCTGCGGGCCCAAGCCGTGCACGCGCGCCACAAAAATACCGCGTGCGGCCGGGTTGATAAACGGTACGCGCAGATTCAGGGTTGGGAAATCCAGCGTGCGGCCGAGTTTGGCGCCGTGCAGCACGTGGCCGCTGATGGCATAGGGCCTGCCCAGCAACTCCGCCGCCTGCGCCATGTCGCCGCCGGCCAGCGCGCTGCGCACCATGGTGCTGCTGATGCGCTGGCCGTTTTCTTTCACGTCCGACAATGTGGCCACGCCAAAACCGAATTGCGCTCCCATGGCTTTGATCAGTGCCACATCGCCCATGCGCCTCGCGCCAAAGCGAAAGTCTTCGCCCACCATCACAAAACGGGCGCGGCAGGCCTTGACCAGCAGTGTGTGCACAAAGTCTTCCGCGCTCATGCTGGCGAGCGATTTGCCAAAACGCAGCAAAAACGTGGTGTCCACGCCATGCGAAGCAAGCGCATCCAGCCGGTCGCGCAGCGTGCTGATCCGCAGCGGCGCCTTGCTTGGATCACCGGAGAGCTTGGCAAAGTATTCGCGCGGATGCGGCTCAAAAGTCATCACCGCGCAGGCGAGGTCGCGTGGCTGCGCGTGCGCCTTGAGCGCATCAATCAACGCCTGATGGCCGCGGTGCACGCCGTCAAAATTACCAATCGCCAGCGCTGTGGGGCGGTTGGCGGTGGGCAGAGGCAGGCCGCGATGCAGTTCCATGGGGCGATTATAGTTGCGCTATGCGGCATTCAAGAGGTATTTAGAGTGCTCTACGCAATATCCATGCGCTTTTTGAGGCAAAAATTCTTCAAAAGGCGCATGGATATTGCGTAGTGATGTTTTAAACCTTCGTAGCGAGTGCCCGCGCACACGCATGGCCCGATGCCCAGGCCCACTGAAAGTTGTAGCCGCCCAGCCAGCCGGTGACATCTACCACCTCGCCGATAAAGTACAGCCCCGGCACTTTGATGGCCTGCATGGTTTGCGAGCTGAGTTCGCGCGTGTCTACGCCGCCGATGGTGACCTCGGCCTTCTTGTAGCCTTCTGATCCGCTGGGTGTGATGCGCCAGGCAGAAAGTGCCTGCGCCACATCCGCCAGGGCTTTATCCGGTACTTCCGGCAGCGGTTTGGTCAGGTGCGCGCGATGTTGCGCGGGTACGAGTGTGCTGGCCGCCGCGTCTGCCAGACGATGCGGCAGCAAGGCATCCAGCACGCTTTTGAGCTGCTTGCGTGACTGCTGTTTTTCTTGCCTGAAGCGCGCGGCAAGGTCTTGCGTAGGCGCAAGGTTGAGTGTGAGCGCGTCGCTGTGCGCGCCGTTTTGCCTCCAGTAGCTGCTGATCTGCAGCACCGCCGGGCCGGACAGGCCGCGGTGCGTGAACAGCAGGTCTTCGGTAAACGCGCCGCCGGAATCGCATTCAATCGCCACTTCAAGCGACAATCCCGCGAGCGGAATAAACGGCGCCCAGGTCTGCGCATCAAACGTGAGCGGCACCAGCGCAGGGCGCGGCTCAATCAGCTTGAGGCCAAACTGCTTGGCGATGCGGTAGCCAAAGTCGGTCGCGCCAATCTTGGGGATCGACAGGCCGCCGGTGGCAATCACCACTTGCGAAGCCATCACCGTGCCGCGGTCGGTATCCAGCTCAAACGCCTCACCGCTTTTGCGCATGGCCTGTACCGCGCACGGCTGCCAATGCGTCACGCCGCCCTTGGCACATTCGGCAAGTAGCATGTCGATGATGTTCTCTGCCGAATCGTCGCAAAACAGTTGGCCGCGATGTTTCTCATGCCAGGCAATGCCATAGCGATTCACCAAATCAATAAAATCCTTGGACGAATAACGCGCCAGCGCAGAGCGGCAAAAGTGCGGGTTCTGCGAAAGAAAATTTGCCGGCCCTGTATCGATATTGGTGAAGTTGCAGCGTCCGCCACCGCTGATGCGAATCTTCTCCGCTACTTTCTCTGCGTGGTCAATCAGCAGCACGCGCACACCAAGTTGCCCCGCCACGCCGGCACAAAACAAGCCGGCTGCGCCTGCGCCAATCACCACTGCGTCAAACTCAAGTGCCTCAGGTTTCATGCGGAGAGCGTAGCAGAGGCGTTGCGAAATTTTTTTGTTGAGGCGCGCATGCAGTGCGATAAGCTGAACATGCTACGAAATAGCCATGCGGTTTTTGAAGCAAAACTGGCCCAAAACGCCCGCGTACATTGCGTGAATAGCTTCAAATATTCTTTTAATCACTCTTTCGAGTCATACCAACCATGGTTAAGTATCAACTGAACGAAACGCAGAACTCAGAATTTGAGCTGCCGTGCCAGAAGTGCGCTGGAAAGACTAGTCACCAAGCAATGGCAACCTTCGATGTTCGCGGTAGTGAGCGTGATCATGGTGGATGGTCGTTCGATTGGTCTACCGATCATCAGATCGTTCAATGCCTCGGTTGTAAGTCAATTTCATTCAGGATGGCCAGCTCCAATTCCGAAGATTGTTACCAAATCAGTGAAAATGAGTGGGAGCACGCAGTCTTGGAAAAGCTGTATCCGCCGCGCCTTGAGGGGCGAAAGGGACTTGGCGACGACACTATGTACCTCCCGGTAAAGGTCAGGCCTATTTACGAGGAGACGTTGACAGCCCTATCGGTACAAGCACCCATACTCGCAGCTATCGGACTCCGCGCGCTTGTTGAAGCTGTCTGCAAAGAAAAAGAGGCGAAGGGCGGAGATCTATTCAACAAAATCGACAGCTTGGTGGAGCAACGTATCCTAACCCCTACAGGTGCCTCGATTCTCCATAAAATTCGGACGCTTGGAAATTCAGCCGCACACGAAGCAAAGCCACACAGTGAGCGACAACTTGCGTTGGCAATGGACATTGTCGAGCACATGCTTAAAGACGTCTACGTTCTTCCCAAGCAAGCGGAGTCGGAGTTTGAGGACAGAAAAACGCAGGACTAGATACGATTACTCCGGTCTGAAGTGTTGTCCAAGCGCATAGCGCACGCAATGTCCATGCGCTTTCCCAGTCAAAATGCCATGAAAAAGCGCATGAATACTGCGTAGCGGCATTCAAGACTTGCCAAACACAATCGCCTCACGTGATAGCAGCTTGTGCTGCAGCCATACAAACAGCATGGCACCCGTGAGCGCGATCACGCCGGGGATCACGTAGTCGATCACGTTCAGCGTTTCGCCGCGCAGGGCGCGCTCCATCACAAACTGCTGCGCCATGGCCGGTACACACACGTGCCAGAGCTGGTCTTTCTGGTTGACGAACAGCGACATCAACGGAATCAGATTCACGATCAGCAGCACGTAGGTGGCATAGGTCTGTGCTTCTTTGAAGGTGCGGCCAAAGCTAGCCACCAGCATTTGAAACGCGGCGATAAAGCCGGCAAAGGGCACCAGCACGATCAGGAACGTGATCACCTCCGGCAGGCCAAACTGCAGCAGCGATTGGAGGCTCTCACTGCGGATGAGCTGTGTGGCCACCCAAAAACCCGCGAGCGTGAGCACAATCACCGCGCAGGCATAAAACGTGATGATGCCCCACTTGCCCAGCGCCACCGACCAGCGGTTGGCCGGCGTGGTGAGCAGTGGCTCCAGCGAGCCGCGCTCGCGCTCTCCCGCTGTCACGTCGATGGTGACCGACAACGCATTGGCCGCCGCACCCACCAGCAGCATGAGCGGGATGATGAACAGAATTTGCGCGCCGCGCGCCTGGTTAGAGGCAAAGTCAATCCGCTGCACATCCACCGGCTGCACGGCGGCCGGCGCAATGCCCGCGGCCACCAGCCGCTGGCCAGCCAGCTCGCGGGTAAAGCCGCGCGCCAGTTCATTGGCCACCGAGACAGAAGGTGCACCGTCGGTACGCGTGCCTTCGTACAGCACCTCCAGCGTGGGCCGCTCGCCTTGCGCGAGTTTTTTGGCAAAATCGCTCGGTACGCGGATCACGGCCTGCTGAAAGCTGCCAGTACGCAGCGCATTTTCCAAATTCTCCGGCGGGGTTTTGATGTTCATGCCCTGGCGCAGCAAAAAGTTTTCCAGCTGCGGCGCGTGCTGCACGCCTTGCACATAGATTTCTTTTTTCTCGGCCTTGGCCTCCAGCCCGGCAATGAATTGCGCCAGCACGATCAGCGCCAGCGGCCCCATCAGCACCGAGGTGGCGAGCACCGTCATGATGGTGCGGCGGTCGCGCAGCGAGTCGCGCAGTTCTTTGATGAATACGGCGGCAAACATTTTCATTGGGTCAGCTCCGTACCTTGATGTGCTACCTCGCTGGCATGCGGGCCAAACGCCAGCTTCACGAACGCTTCTTCCAGATCAGTCGCACCTGCGCGTGCGAGCAACTGCGGCACGCTGCCTTGCGCTACGGTGTTACCTTGGCTGATGATCACGACTTCATCGGCCAGCGCAGTGACCTCTTGCATGATGTGGGTAGATAGCAAAATGCATTTGCCTTGATCGCGCAAATCGCGCAGCAATTGCCGCAGGCTGCGGATGGTCATGATGTCCAGGCCATTTGTGGGTTCATCCAGAATCAAATTGGGCGGGTTGTGCACCAGCGCGCGTGCGAGCGCGACCTTCATGCGCTCGCCTTGGCTAAAACCTTCGGTGCGGCGGTCGGCCAGCGACTGCAGGCCGATTTGTTCAATCACGGTTTCTACCCGTTCATCCAGCATGCTGTTTGCGAGCCCCTGCAACTGGCCAAAGTAGCGGATGTTCTCGCGCGTGGTGAGCCGCTGATACAGCCCGCGCGCATCTGACAGCACGCCTAGCTTGGTGCGTACCGCTGGTCCCTGCGTGGCGCAATCCAGCCCATCCACACTGGCGCGGCCACTTGATGGGACGACCAGCGTGCACAGCATGCGCATGGTGGTGGTTTTACCCGCGCCATTGGGGCCAAGCAGGCCGGTGATACGGCCGCTCGCGGCGGCAAAGCTCACGTCCTTGACCGCGTGCACCACTTTCTTTTGCTTGCCTTTGCCGGTCTCAAAGATCTTGCTGAGTTGATTGACTTCGATCATTGGCGTTCGATCCTTTGCGTTGTGATCGCTGCAGATGTATTCGACGCACCGATTGCCCCCTCTCCCGCGCGCGGGAGAGGGCGGGGGGTGAGGGTGCGGTTCACATCAGTGGCTGGCGGCGCGAGCTTTGGAGCAGGTTGCACCGGATGCGCGTAGAACAGCGGCCGCGGCGGTTTGGTAAGGCAAGCGCCATCGAGCTCTTCTGCGCCGCCGCTCTTGACGAATTTGTGCAGCAGTTCCGGCGCGCACGGCGTGCCAGACACAATGTGGCCGGCGTTGGGCGCGACCAGATGCTGCGCGCCCTCAAACCATTTGGCCACCAGCGCACCGTGGCGCGGCGGCGTGACCGGATCCAGCCCGCCAGACAGCAGCAGCACCGGCACATTTGCTTTCACCGGCTCGTAAAACGCTGCAGGCACCGCGCCGCGCGGCCAGCCGGCGCACATGCGGCGGTATTGCTGGGCGTATTTGGCGCCAAACAGCGAGTCTTTCACGCTGGCGAGCGCGGCATCGTCAATGCGGTCTACATCTTCTGCGCAGACTACAGACAAATGCATGCCGATGGAAAAATCGTCTTCCGATCCTACGCTGAAGCTGCCGGCCAGCGCAGCGAGTGGATCACCATTGCCCTGTGCGGCCTGCAGCACCGCGTGCGGCAGCGCGCTGGCGAGCGGCGGCGCATACAGCGGTGAGCGCATGGCCTGCGCAATCAAGATTGGATCGACCGCGTGCGTTTCGCGCTTGCCGGTAAAGCCGTTGGCAAACTCAAGTGGCACCGGCGCGCCAGCGAAGAGCTGTGTGACCTTGGCGCGCAGATCGGGCTGCTGTTTGCTGCAGGCGGCGTCTTTTTCACACGCCTCAATCCAGCCCATCAGCGCGGCGTGGCTGTCAATGGCCATCGAGATTGGCAGCACCATGGCCGCAGGCGCAACGCCGTCCAGCATCAGCGTGCGTACTGTGCCTGGAAACTGGCGCGTGTATTCCAGCGCAGCGCGCGTTCCATAAGAGCCGCCCCACAGATTGATTTGAGGATAGCCCAGGTGCGCGCGCACCGCGTCATAGTCTTTCACCGCGGCGCTGGTGATGTAGTGGCGCGCATCGCCTGGCAATTTGTCCTTGCAGGCATTGGTCACGGCGATCTGCCGGTCTATGTTCAGTTGCTGCGCCAGCGGCAGACCTTTGTCCCCGGTGTCGCACTTAAAGCCGTTGCTTTTGCCGGTGCCGCGCTGGTCCACAAACACCAGGTCGCGCCGCGCGTTGCTGGCCGCAAACACTTTGCTGATCGGCCCGGCAATTGCGCGCGCGCTTTGGCCGGGGCCACCAGCGAGCACAAACACCGCATCCGGCTCCTTGTAGCGCGCCTTGGCCGGAATCACCACAAAGGCGATTTCGATTTTCTTGCCGGCGGCATTGGCCGGGTCTTCCGGCACAGAAAGCGTGCCGCAGCGCGCCTCACGCTCCAGATCTTTGATGTGGCACAGCTGCGTGGCGTCGCTGACCCGGTCTGGCCCCAACCGGCCGCTGCAACCGGCAAGCGCCAGTGCCGCCATAATGATCCATAAGCTGCGTTGCATGAAACTCCCCTAAAACGTGCGCCAATTACGTGTGGCCGCAAGCATAACCTTGCCTACTGAACGGCCGGCGGGGCTGCGGCGAATGGCGGGTTTTTGCGGATGAAGGCGCGGGCATAATGCTTGGATGGATGCCACACCGCTGATGCAGGCTTTGCACAACTGGCCGTTTGCGGTGTGGCTGCGCACATCGCCCGTGGCCTATCCGGCGCTGGAAGTCGTGCACATCATGGGCTTTGCGCTCTTGTTTGGCACGCTCTGGCTGGTGGACATGCGCCTGTTGGGTGTGCGGCTGTTTGGCCTTGCGCAATTTGAGGCCGGCGCCTTGGCCAAGGCAGCGTTGCCCTGGACGCTGCTTGGCTTTGCGGTGGCGCTGACAGCCGGTAGCCTGATGTTTTTGTCGCGCGCGAGCGAATTTATTTCAAACCCGGCTTTTATCATCAAAATGTGCTTACTGTTTGCAGCCGGCACCAATGCGGCTTTGTTACACAGTCGTGGCAGGTTAAACCCGGATAGTGTTGGAACCCGCGTGCAGGCGGCATTGTCTATCCTGTTGTGGCTGGCCGTGATCACCTGTGGCCGGTGGATTGCTTACTTGTAGGAGTGGTTGTATGAAACTCGTTCAGACCCGCCGCGCAGTCGTCGCAGCACTTTCACTCACGGCCATCGCGCCGCAAACCTTTGCCCATCATGGTTGGAGCAGTTTTGATGAGACCAAGCCCATCTATCTGGAAGGCACCGTCAAGAGCGTGAAGTGGCAAAACCCGCACGCCGAGCTGGTGCTTGACCTCACGCGCAACGCCACCATGCCAAGCGGCTTGTCTTCGTCGCAGGTGCCCAAGCAGACTGCGCCGGTAGATGCATCGTCCGTGCTGGGCCGCGCTACCGTGCCAATGCGCAAGGACGCGGCGTGGACAGTGGAGCTTGCGCCGCTGTCGCGTATCGACGCCTGGAAAGTTGAGCCGGTGAAGGTAGGCGAGAAGATCGCCGTAGTGGGCTATACCTTCAAAGATGAGAAGGGCGATGCGGTGCTGCGTGCGGAGTTTTTGATTCGCGGCACGAGCATTACCCCGCTCCGGTCTGGGCCCGGTTAGGGCGGCGGCGCTTGGTGAATGACGTTGTTGCCTTCGTAGACGCCCCACTTCGTCACATAGGGACGTCGCTGAAGTTCTTAATTGCGCGCAATGTCCAGAAAGGTTTTCAACCCCCAATGG